>NZ_VKHS01000579.1 GCF_014141525.1 Streptomyces calidiresistens | reverse complement strand
GGGTTGACCGCCGGGGGGTGATCCGGCGGCGGACGGGGCGCCGGGTGGGCGCCCGTTGTGGGGGTGGTGCGGTCACGAACGTAGTGGCAGCGGCCCCGAGGTGTGTACCTGCCAATCAATACCTCTTGTGATGCGATGGAAAGTGATCCACCGGTTCCCGCGCGGTGTATGGACGGCGGCGGGGGGATGACCGAACGATGCGTGTCGCCCTCCGCGCGCCCCCCGCGAGAGTCACGCGCCGGGTCGTGGGGACGGGGCGCCCCGCCGTGGGGAGGAGCGCCGGGGCGACGGCAGGGGTCGGGGAGACCGACGGGGTGTCAGGACGCCGTGCCGAAGCGGGCGTGCGCCGCCAACCATTTCGCGTACCAGGGGTTGCGGCCGGCCGCGTCGCGGTGCACCTGGCGGGCGTGCATCACCACGGCGGGCGCGGCCCCGGCGGCGGCCGACGCCGGGTGCCAGCCGATGAGGTGGCGCCAACTGAGCGGGGACCCGGCCAGGGGAAGGGTGACCACACCGGGGGTCGGGGGGAAGATCGCGCGGCACAGCGCGACCGCCCGACCGAGTTGCACGAGGTGCACACAGCCGGAGGTATCCATCTCATAAACAGATGACGGGGTGAAGCCGGCCCGGGCACAGGCGGCGTAGAAGCAATCCCCGAAGCAACCGTCCCCGGGGGCGTCCACCCACTGCTCCCCGGCGAGGCGCTCCAACTCGATCTCGGGCTCCTCGGCGAGGGGGTGGTTCTCGGAGAGCATCACGAAGATCGGGTCCCTGGCCACGGTCCGCCACACCAACTGATCGGCGGCCGGGGGGGTGGACTCACCGCAGGTCCCGACCAGGGTGAAGTCCAGTCGGCCGGCGACGACCAACTCGCTCAGCTCCTCCACCGACCAACTGGTGAGGGTGGAGATCGTGGCATGCGGGTGGAGGACGGAGAGTTGATCCACCAGCCCGCCCAGAAGGGGCCCGTGGGTGCCGCCCAGACGGAACCGGGGGAGATCCTCCAGGGTGTTGGCGAAGCGAACGGCCTGTTCCTGTAGCTCGCGCATGGCGGGGAGCAGGACCCGGGCCCGGTCCAGGACCAGCTCACCGAGGGGGGTGGGGCGGGCGCCGTGCCGACCGCGCTCGAACAACGGTCCGCCCAACGCCCTTTCTATTCGCTTCAGTTGAGCACTGAGCGCCGATTGTGCCAACCCGAGCGAGGTGGCCGCGCGGGTGAGGCTGCCGGCCTCGTCTATCGCTCGGATGATCTTGAGATGACGCAACTCCAGATCCATAACACGACGCTATGGGTCGAGGGCTCGGGAGGGCAAGCGGCTCGGAGGGCTTCCCCGTCCCCCGGCTGGGCCGGGACGATCGGGGTGAACGACCGGGGTGAACGACGTGGCGTGGAAGGCCGCGCCGGTCGTGCCCTCCGAACGGGAGGGAGGCGACCGGCGCGGACCCGTGCCCCGCCCCGTCCCCGGCCGCCCGCGGGGTGCGACCGGAGACGGGGGGAGAGACCCGGCGCCCCCCGGCCGCCGTGGGGGGTGGATGGCCGGGAGGCACCGGGGTCCGGTGCCGGTGTCCCGCCCGGCGGGGCGGCCGGGACACCGGCGGGCCCGGGAGTGGATCAGGGCATCAGGACCTGGTCGATCAGGTAAACGGTGGCGTTCTCGGTCCGGACGTTGCCGCAGACGACGTTGGCGTCGTTGACGGTGTACTCCTCGTCGGCACCGGAGACGGTGATCTCCCCGCCCTGGAGGGTCTCGTAGGTGCCGTCCTCCAGGTCCTCCGGCGCCAGGCGCTCGCCCACCACGTGGTAGGTGAGCACCGCGGTCAACTGCTCCTGGTCGGCGAGGAGGGCGTCGAGGTCCTCCTCCGGGATGGCCTCGAAGGCCTCGTTGATCGGGGCGAAGACGGTGATGTCCTCGGCGCCGTTCAGCGTGTCGACCAGGCCGGCCTCGGTCAACGCGGTGACCAGGGTGGAGAGCTCGGGGTTGTCGGAGGCCGCGGTGGCCACCGGCTGCTCGGCCATCTCGTCGAAGCTGCCGGCCCCCTCCTCCGGGATGGCGGCGCAGGCGGGGCCGAACGGCGCGGCGGCACCGGCCATGCCCTCGTCCATGTCCGTGGCGGTGTCCTCGGCGGGCTCCTCGGTGTCCTCCTCCGTGCCGTCGGCACCGGCGGCGTCGGTACCGGTCTCCTCCTGCGCGGTGTCGTTCGTGGTGTCCGCGTCGTCGCTGCCGCAGGCGGCCAGGGACAGCGGCAGCATCGCGGCGGTGACGACGGCGATGGCGGTGCGACGCATACGGGTGTTCATCGGAAAAGAACTCCTGGATTCAGGGGCTCCGAGGGAGCCCGGAGAGGGGTGTCCCGACCCGGGGTCGGAACGTGATGTATCGGCAGGTACCACTACCTACCAGTGTTTCCACCGTGATTGTTGAATCTTCGGATGCAGGGGATGTGTCGTTTTCTTTCGGGCGAATCGAGATGAATCGTGTCGATCGGAAACGGTCGAATTCCAAATCGACATGGCTTCGACGTGGTCGGAGGTGTCCGGGGCCGGCTCGCCGGACACCTCGCCGGGGAACTCGACGGGACGCGGGGGTCACTCCACGGTGATCACCACCGAGTGCCAACCGGAGGCGCCGTCGGGGGAGATCCCGACGCGTTCCGGGGTCTGCGTCTCGCCCGTGCCGTCGGTCGCCCGCACCTCCAGGCGATGGGAACCGGGTTCGGCACGCCATTCGAGGAACCACTGGCGCCAGGTGTCGGTGTGCGGCACCCCGGCCGTCACCGCCTCCTGCCAGGGGCCGTCGTCCACCCGCACCTCGACCCGCTCGATCCCCCGGGTCTGTGCCCAGGCGACCCCCGCCACGGCGACCGTCCCCGCGGCCACCCGCGCGAAGGGACGCGGGGTGTCGATCCGGGACTGCGTCTTGATCGGGGCCTCGGCCGCCCACCGGCGGCGCACCCAGTAGGCGTCGACCTCCGCGAAGGTGGTCAACTCCAGTTCCCCCAGCCACTTGCAGGCCGAGACGTAGCCGTAGAGGCCCGGCACGACCATCCGCACCGGGAACCCGTGACGGAAGGGCAACGGCTCGCCGTTCATCCCCACCGCCAGCAGGGCCTCCCGACCGTCCAGCACGGCCTCCACCGGGGTGCCGATGGTCATGCCGTCCACGGAACGGGAGATCAACTGGTCGGCGGGCCCTCCCTCGGAGGGTGCGCGCACCCCCGCCTCCCGCAGCAGATCGGCCAACCGCACGCCGATCCACCGCGCGTTGCCGGTGTAGGGCCCGCCGACCTCGTTGGAGACGCAGGTCAGGGTGATGTCCCGCTCCACCAGCTCGCGCCGCAGCAGATCGCGGTAGTCGAGGATCGACTCCCGCTCCACCCCGAGGCCGTGCAGCCGCAACCGCCAGGTCGTCGCGTCCACCCGGGGCACCGTCAGGGCGGTGTCCACCCGGTAGAAGTCGCGGTTGGGGGTGACGAAGGGGGTCAACCCCTCCACCGGCGGGTCGATCCCCGCCGGCAGGGGGCCCGCCGGCAGATCGGGGGCGGGGAGCGCGATGGCCTCGCGCGCCGCCTCCGCACCCGCCGCACCGGAGTCGGACAGCCCGCGACCCACCAGCCCCGCC
>NZ_VKHS01000578.1 GCF_014141525.1 Streptomyces calidiresistens | reverse complement strand
CCCCCGCACCCTTCGGAACCCCTTCCCCACCAGCGGAGTGAACACCATGGATGACACGACCAAAACGGCCCTGGTGACCGGCCTCGCCACCGGTTACCTGCTGGGCCGGACGAAGAAGGCCCGGATCGCCTTCGCCGTCGCCACCTACGTCGCGGGCCGCCGTTTCGGGCTGAATCCCAGGGACCTGGCCGCACAGGGCGTGCGCAAACTGCGGGAGAACCCGCAGTTCGCCGAATTGGGCGACCGCGTGAGCGGGGACCTGGTGGACGCCGGCCGGGCCGCCGCCGTCGCCGCCGTGAGCCGACGCCTGGGCAGCCTGACCGAGACCCTGCAGGAGCGCAACGCCGCGCTGCGGGCCGCCGCCGGCGGCCCTCCTTCCGGCCGGGAGGAGCCCGAGGAGGAACCGGAGGAGGACGAGGAGAGCGAGGAGCCCGAGGAGGGCGAGGAGCCGGAGGAGGAGCCCGAGCCGGAAGAGGAGGACGAGGAGCCGGAGGAGGAACCCGAGCCGGAAGAGGAGGACGAGGAGCCGGAGGAGGAGAAACCCGAGCCCTCTCCCCGCGCCGGGGGCGGGAAGGCGAAAAAGCGGGACGGAGGCCGCAGGAGCCCGGCGAAGAAAGCTCCTGCCAAGAAGACGGCGGCCGGGAAAACCACCTCGAAGAAGAGCACTGCCAAGAAAGCCGCGGCCAAGAAGAGCACTGCCAAGAAGAGCACGGCCAAGAAAACCGCGCGGAAAACCACCCGCTCGTCGACATCGGGCTCCCGGGGCCGGAGGTAGGGGACCATGGCGAACACCGATCGAAAGCCCGACATCTCGGACCTGGGAGCGAGCCTGGAGCGGCTGCGCGGGGAGTTGGGGGAACTCGCGACCACCGGCGCCCGGGTCCTGGTGGAGAGTGCCATCGGAAAAGTGACAGAACTGGCCGAAAACGCCGGGAAGTCCGGCGGTATCGCCGGAGCCCTGCCGAAGGCGGGAGCGAAGATGCTCGGCGGCGAATCCCCGGGCAAGGCATTGTTGGGCGCCGGCGGCGAGAAAATCGGGGAAAGCGTCCGCGGCGGGGTGAAGAAACTCTTCGGCGGGGGCGGGGGCGGAAGCGGGAATCCCAAGGTGATCAACATCGTTGAGGTTCTCGACATCGGCGTCCCGCTGCGCACCTGCTACAACCACTGGACGATGTACCGGAATTTCGGCGACTTCACCAAGGGCGTGCAGTCGGTCGATCCCTCCGACGAGGTGACCAGCGACTGGAAGCTCAAGATCGCTTTCTCCAACCGGAGCTGGAAGGCCACGGTCCGGGAACAGATCCCCGACGAACGGATCCGGTGGACCACGGAGGGCCCCAAGGGGACCACGCGCGGCGTGGTGAGTTTCCACGAGCTCGCCCCTTCCCTGACCCGGGTGGTCGTGGTGGTCGAGTACCAGCCCTCGGGCTTCTTCGAGAAGACGGGCAATCTCTGGCGCGCCCAGGGGCGGCGCCTGCGCCTGGACCTCAAGCACTTCCAGCGTTACGTGTCCGTGGCGGCGGAGGAGGAGCCGGAGGGGTGGCGCGGCGAGATCCGTGACGGCGAGGTCGTCCGGGACCACGACGAGGTCGTCGCCGAGGAGTCGGACGAGAACGGGGAGGACCAGCCGGAGAACGAGGAGGAGGAAGAGGAGGAGAACCCCGAGGACGAAGAGGACGGCGAGGACGAAGAGGACGAGGACGAAGAGGACGAGGACGAGTACCCCGAGGACGAGGAGGAGTACGACGAAGAGGACGAAGAGGACGAAGAGGAGGAGGACGGCGAGGACTCCGGGAGGCGCCGGTGAGCGCCCTGCCGGCGGCGGCCGACCCGTACGACTTCCCCGGGGACCCCGGCCCCCCGCGCACGGCCAACCTCGCGGACATCCTGGAACGCGTCCTGGACAAGGGCATCGTGATCGCGGGGGACATCAGGATCGACCTCCTCGACATCGAGCTGCTCACCATCCGGTTGCGGCTGTTCGTCTCGTCGGTGGACACCGCGAAACGGGCGGGAATCGACTGGTGGGAGACCGACCCCTCCCTTTCGGGGCGGGCCGCCAGGGACGCGCTCGCCGAGGAGAACCGCATGCTGCGCGAACGCATCGCCGAGGTGGAGGCCGAACTCCCCACCGCCACCACCTCCGGACGGCGGGCGGCGTCCCCCACCGGGGAAAGGCGGGGACGGTGATCGGCTCCTGTGGTGGGACCACGTCGGCCCCCGTCCCTTCGCCGCCGGGCGATGGGGCGGGGACGACCGTGCTGCACGCGTTCGCCGTCTGTCGCCCCCTCCCCCTTCCCCACCTGGCCGAGGTGGGGGGATTGTCCTCCGCTCCCGTGCGAACGCTGCGGGTGGGGGAGCTGGCCCTGGTGGTGCAGGAGGTTCCGGCCGAGTCGTTCACCGAGGAGGCACTCCGCGAACGGCTCTCCGTCCGTGCGGAGTTGGAACGCTGCGCCCGGGCACATCACGAGGTGGTCGCGGCGGCCGCGCGTTCCACGACGGTGGTGCCGTTGCCGATGGCCACCGTTCACGCCGGCGCCGCGCGGGCCCGCGCGGCGGTGGCGGAGCGGGCCGGACCATTGCTCGCCGCCCTGGACCGGTTGGAGGGACGGGCCGAATGGGGGGTCAAGGTGTACATCGGTCCTCCCGGGCCCGGGGGGACGGCGGAGCGGGACCGCCGCTCCCCCACCGGGCCGAACCCTCCCGGGGCCGCGGAGGGGACCGGGGGCCTGGCGTACCTCGAACGCCTGAGAGCCCGTCGACGGAGCGAGGAGGAGCGGGACTCCCTGGTGCTGCGGGTGGTGGAACGGGTCCGGGCCGAGGCCGCGCGGGTGGCGGTGGCGACCCGCCCCCTACGCGTCCACGGTGTGGAGGTCACTGGACGGGAACACCGTCAGGTGCTCAACCTCGCCTGCCTGGTGGAGGCCGGGCGCGGCCGGGAGCTCGTCGCCCGGGTCACGGCGCCGGACCGCCGCACCGACCCCGGGGCCCGGGTACGGGTGGAGGCCACCGGACCGTGGGTGCCGTACTCGTTCGCCGGGGAGGTCGTCGATGAGGGACGGTGACCGGCTCCCGGCCCCGGGCGAGGAGATGCCGGCCCCCATCGGGGTGCCACTGGTGGACCTGTTGGACCGGGTGCTGGCGACCGGGGTGGTGATCGGCGGGGACATCGTCGTGGCCATCGCCGAGGTTCCGCTGGTGCGGCTCTCCCTGCACGCCCTGCTCTCCTCGGTGGGAGGCCGGGTGGCGTCCCCGTTCGGGGACGTCCCCGGCTGCGGGGAGGAACCGTGGACACGGTGAACGGGACGCGGCCGCCGGGAGGGCCGGCGATCGTCGGTGCCGGGGATCCGGAGGACGCCGCCCGCGATCTGGTGGCCCTGGTCCTGACCGTGGTGGAACTGCTGCGCCAATTGGTGGAGCGGCAGGCCCTCCGCCGCGTGGAGGAGGGCGACCTGTCGGACGACCGGGTGGAACGGATCGGCACCACCCTGATGCTGTTGGACCGGCGGATGACCGAGTTGCGCGAACACTTCGGGCTGCGCCCCGAGGATCTGAACATCGACCTGGGCCCGCTGGGAACCCTGCTCCCCGTGGAGTGAGGGGGACGCGGGGCGCTCCCGAAGGGGGCCGGGATGTC
>NZ_VKHS01000577.1 GCF_014141525.1 Streptomyces calidiresistens | reverse complement strand
GGGGCGGTGGGCGGGCAGGCGTGGGGCATGGTGAGGAAGCGGGCCGTGCCCCCGGCCGTGGATGTGTGGGCCGCCACGCGCGACGCCTTCGTGAGCGTCCTGGTGGACCTGGACGAGGAGCGGTCGCGGCTGCCGAGCGGCTGCGCCGGGTGGGCCGTGCGGGATCTCGTCTTCCACTGCCTGTGCGACCTGCGCCGCGGCCTGGTGGCCCTGCACACCCCCGCCGACCGGGAGCCGGATCGCGACGCCGTCGATTACTGGGCCGACTGGGTACCGGGGACCGACGGGAGCCCCGCCGACCGGAAGCTCTCCCGGATCGTCGCCGAACTCCACCCGGACTTCACCGAGCTGCGCGACCTGTACGCGGAGACCTCCGCCGCCCTCCTGCACGCCGCCGCCGGAACGGCGCCCGGCGAGCGGGTGGCCACGCAGGGGCACGTGCTCACCGCCGACGATCTCGTGCGCACCCTCGCGGTGGAGGCGACCATCCACCACCTCGACCTGATCGTCTCCCTGCCCGGGGCGCCGGGGCCCTCGCCGGAAGGGCTCGCGGAGGTGCGCCGCACCCTCGACGGCCTCCTCGGGCATCCGGCGCCTGAGGCGTGGGACGACGCGCGCTACGCGCTGATCGCCACCGGCCGGGCGGCGCTCTCCGACGCCGAGGCGGGCGACCCGGGGGTCGATGCCGGCCGTTTCCCGTTGTTCGGTTGACCGACTCCGACCGTTCCCCGCCCCCGGGCGCCGTGACGGAGGAGGATGTGCGGGTGAACGACCGTATCGAAGCCCGAATCTCCGCCGTGATGTCCGCCCTCGGAGTTCTCGCCGCAGCTCTTCTCCTCTTCGGCGCCGTGCGCGAGTACCGCGCCGGTGGGGCGGGCGTGTGGGTGGGGGCGGGAGTGGCGCTGTTCCTGCTCACCACGTGGACGTTGGTCCGGAACCTGCGCCGGGGGCGGCGGGTCCGGGAGGAGACCGGCACCGGGTGAGTCCGGGCCGCCGCCGGTCGGGGAGGGGCGACGTGCGGAGGGTGAGGAAAGGAACGCGGTGGGCCAACCGCGTGGAGTTGGTCTGGTTGGTGTGGGGTTTTCACGCGGTGATCGCCGCAGGCCTCGCCCGGGAGGAACGGCAGGGTGATCCCGGGCTGCGGCACGAGCCGGGGATGGGGTGGAGCGATGCCTTCCTGAGCCCGTACGTCCTGGTCGTCTGTACGGCGCTCTCCCTCTATTTCCTGTTCTCCCCGGCCTTCCTCCCGGTGGTGATCCGGGAGGACGCCGATCTCCGTCCGTCCGGGCTCCCGGCCCGGCTGCGGTACCTGGTGCGCGAACTGGTGCTGGTGGGCGCGATGGTGGCCCTCGCCGCCCTCGCCGCCGGATACCCGCCGGGTGCCGCGTTCGAGGAGTTCATCACCGCGTACCAGGCTTGGGTGTTCCTCGGCGTGTTGGTGACCTACTGTCTCTTCTCCCCCTGGCTCCTCTCCTCGGGGTGGGGCAGCGAGGGGGACGACGAGGACGACTGAGTCACCGACTCGTCCCGCTCGGCCTTCGGGCCCCGCCCCCGGCTTCTACGGGCGGGCCACGCCGTTGCGGTACGCCCACACCACGGTCTGGAGGCGGTCCCGGGCCCCGATCTTGGTCATCGCCCGTCCCAGGTGTGACTTGACGGTGGTGGTCTCGATGAACAGTTCCCGTCCGATCTCGGCGTTCGACATGCCCCGGGCGAGGAGGCGGACGATCTCGGTCTCCCGCTCGGTGAGCAGGTCGGCGGCCTCGGGGGCCGGTCGATCGACCGGTGTGCGGCGGGCGAACTCGTCCATCACCCTCCGGGTCACCGCCCGGTCCACCAGCCCCTGCCCCCGGGCGACCCGGCGCACGGCGTCGATCAGGTCATCCGGATCGGTGTCCTTCAGGACGAATCCGGCGACCCCGGCCTCCAGCGCGCCGAAGACGTATTCGTCCAGGTCGAAGGTGGTGACGACGAGGACGCGGGGCGGGTCGTCCACGGCGCGGGAGAGGATCTCCCGGGTCGCGGACAGCCCGTCGCCGCCGGGCATCCGCACGTCCATGCAGATGACGTCGGGTTTCAGGCGTTCGGCGAGTTCGACGGCCCGGGGGCCGTCGGCGCACTCCCCGACCACCTCGATGTCCTCGGCCGTGCCGAGGATGACGCGGAAGCCCGCCCGCACCATCGCCTGGTCGTCCACCAGGAGCACCCTGATCACCGTTCGTTCCTCTCCACGCCGTCGTCCGTGTCCTGTCCCGCCCCGGTCGGGGCGTCGCCTGCCGGGACCCGCTCGCGGTCCACCGGGACCTCCAGTCGAACGCGCCATCCCCCCGAGGGGGTCGGCCCGGCCGACAGTCGACCGTTGACGAGGTGGGCCCGCTCCCCCATCCCGATCAGTCCCATCCCCCGGTGGGCGGAGTCGTTCGCGGCCGTGGTGTCCTTCCCCGCCCCCCGACCCGGGCCGTTGTCCACCTCCAGGACCACACGGCCGGTCTCGTGGCGCAGGAGAATCCGCACGGGCGCGCCGGCGGCGTGGTCGCGCGCGTTCGACAGCGCCTCCCGGGCCACCCCGTGGACGGTGACGTCGGCGACCGGGGGCAGGGGGTACGGCTCGCCCTCCCGGACGAGCTCGACGGGGGTGCCGAGGTCGCGTTCGGCGCGCACCAGGGCGTCCAGGGCGGCGACTCCCGGCATCGGGGCGCTCAGCGGCACCGGTCCGTCCCGGTCCCCGGGTTCGGTGCCCGGCCGCTGCGCGTCCCGGCCGGGGTCGCGCAGGGTTCGGGCGATCAGGCGCAGGCCGTCGAGGGTCTCCCGACCCCGGACGCGGATCCCGGCGGTCGCCTCGCGGGCTGCGCGGTCGTCCCGGCCGATGAGGCGTTCCACGGCTCCCGCCTGGACCACCATGCCGGAGAGGTGGTGGGCGGCGATGTCGTGCAACTCGCGCGCCATGTTGGCGCGTTCGGCGCGGATCGCGTTCTCCGCGCGTTCGCGCTGGGCGCGGATCTCCTCCTCCGCGCGGACCCGCAGGAGCGCGAGGTAGCGGCGGCGGGTGCCGACGTGGACGCCCACGAGCGCGGACCCGCCGTAGACCAGCGCCGCCCACGTCGTCTCCATCAGGAAACGCAGCAGCGGATGGTCACCGGCACCGACCGGCATCCCGAGGTCCACGGTCCCGGCCGAGGCGGCGAGGGCCCCGGGCAGCACGGCGCCCACCAGACCGTGGAGCACGATGACGGCCGCCGGGAGTCGGGCCGGGAAGCGGGTGGGCAGCAGGGTGCCGAAGGTGTAGGCGGCCACGAAGGGCGCGAGCCCCTGGAAGTTCACCCCCGGCGGGAGGAACGGGAGGATCGCGAGTTGGAAGGCCGCCACGATCACCAGACACGCGGCCGGGTTCCGACGACGCATCCACAGCACCGCCGACTGCGCGCCGACGAGGAGGATCAGGGCCACCGTGGCGGGCGCCGGGACCCGGATGTCCTCCGCCCGGATCAGGATCAGCAGGGTGAGCAGGAGCAGACCGACGGAGAGGACGGCGACGACCGCCGCCGTCAGGCGGTCGCGGTCGAGGGGGGTGCGCAGGCCCAGTCGGTTCAGCCGCTCGTCCAGGCGGGCCGCGAGGCGGGAGATGTCCTCCCCGGCGAAG
>NZ_VKHS01000576.1 GCF_014141525.1 Streptomyces calidiresistens | reverse complement strand
GGTGTACCCGGAGCGCCGGCGGCGGTGGGCGCCGCCGGCGCTCCGGGTACACCTCCGCGGGCGCAGCCCGCCATGAGCGCGACGCCGACGCCGGCACCCGCGGTGAGCATGGCACGACGGTGGGGGGCCGGGGGGTGCTCCGCGGGTCTGTGCTCCATGCCATCGGAATGTAGCGGCGGCCCCGCACCGCGGCATGCGATCAGTCGCACGGCGGTGGGCCCGCGGCTCCGGCGGGCCTGCCCGGCGGGCATACGAATCACCAGGTCGCGGAGGCTTGCACACCGGTCGGCCGCCGTGCCGCACCCGGGGCGGCCCCACTGGGCCGACCGGTGGCACCGGGGTGCCCCGGACACCGGCTCCGGACGGGCGTGCGGCGCCGGATCCGCGAGGCATCCGTGCGGCGGTCCGGTCCGCGGGAGGGGGGAGATGCCCTCCCGTTCACCCGGCCCCGTTTGACACCGGCGTGTCGTCGGCGCCTGCTGGAAGGAGAGCACGTCACCCGAAGCCATCGGTGAGGAGGAGCGACCATGATCGTCCTGGTGGGTTACGCGAGCGAGCACGGCTCCACCCGGGAGATCGCCGAGCGAATCGCCTCGCGGCTGGAGGGAGCGGGGTATCGCGTGGAGTGCCGGTCCCTGGAGGAGGGGGACCCCGGCAACCCGACGGAGTGGGACGCGTGCGTTCTCGGCAGCGCCGTCCACAACCGGGACTGGCTGCCCGGCGCCCGGCGGTGGCTGGAGCGGTACACGGCGGAGCTGTCCCGGATGCCGGTGTGGATGTTCACCGTCGGGATGTCGCGCGCCCTGGGGTATCGGTTGAGGGCCCGTGCCGAGGAGGAGCAGCGGCGCCGGATCGTGGAGGCGTTGCGGGAGCGGATTCACCCCGTCGAGCACAGGGTGTTCTCCGGGAAGGTCCATCCGGACCACCTCAACTCGGTGGGTCGGACCCTGTTCCGGGCGATGGGCGGACGGTACGGGGACTACCGGGACTGGCCGGTGATCGAGGCGTGGGCGGACTCCGTCGCGGATCGGCTGGCCGCGTCCTCCACCGGGCGGCGGACCTCGCCGGGTGGGGGCGGGGGGAGGTGATCCCCCGGCCTCCGGGGCCGTGCGGACGGAGGCGCGGCCGGTGCCGCGCCGTCCCGTGCGGGGTGGGCCTTTGCCCGGTGGTACGACCGAGGCCGTGAGGAGAAAGGCATTTCTTCGATCACGATTGATCTTTTTCGGGCGATGAGTGAGGTCATCCGGTGGAAGGGGTGGGAGGGATCGGGAGGAGCAACGGGTTCCGTGCCGACCGGGTGACGGTCGACGAGTCGGTGCGTGTTCCCGCCATCCGGTCCCCGCCCCCGGCGGGGAGGGGGAACCGCCCCACCGGACGCGACCCGGCCACCGGGATCCGGCGGGATCCCGCCGGATCCCGGCCGGTGTTCCCGACCCCCTGCGACGAGGGAAATCACCCCCGGTGAATTACCCGAAGAATTCATTCGGGGATTTCCCTGCCCATTCCGTGGGGAATTTCGTGTCTTCCGGAGCGGGGGGACACGCCGGCTCGAAATCCGGCCGTTCCGTTGGCGCCTCGCACCGCGCATTCGATATGTCGACGGGAGTGACCGGCGGAAAGGACGCGAATCCGGTTGCCGTTCCGTTCCGGCCCGGGGGGCGCCGGCCTCCCCATGGACACCACAAGTCCCCGACCGTCCGGCGTCGTTGCAGGTGGGTCCGAGGCCCCTCCGGCGCCCCCGTCGGTTCCCGGTGCCCCTCGCCGCTCCCGCGGTCGGGGAATCCCGGGCCGACATTCCCCGAATGGCGAAAACCGTGGGACGGGCTTGCGTGTCGCATTCCCGTCGTGACAACGTGCCCTTGTCGGGATGCGACGCCCGGGCCGTCCGCCCCGGTGGTTCGGCGCCGTTCGGTGCCGCGCGTCCGTGGTCGGTGTTCGCCATTCGGCGTCGCCGGATGCCCAGCGATGCGTCGGAGGATTTCGATGGTCGATACCGAATCCCTCGGTCGTCGGGGCAGGCTCCCCCACCACGGGATCGAACCCGGCTGGGACATCATCGCCCGGGCCGGGGACATCGAGCGGTGGCGCGACGAGGCCGGACGCCTGGTCCGGGGGAGAGGCGGGGACGCCGACGCCGTGTCGGTGATCCGGCTCGGGATATCCGAACTCCTCTCCAACGTCGTCAAGCACGCCGGGGACCCGCGGTGTCGGTTGGAACTGCACCAGGTGGGGGCGACGGTGCGGGTGCGGGTCTTCGATCACTGCGGGCGGGTGCCGGTGGTGACCCTCCCCGACTGGGATGCCGAGGGGGGTCGTGGCCTGTGGCTCCTGCGCGAGATGACCGGGGCGCTCGGCTGCACCCGGGTGCCCGGTGGCAAGTGGGTCTGGTTCGCGGTGGCGTTGGGCTCCGAGGCCGGCTGAACCCTCTCGACGGGCGGGTTCCGGCCGACTCGCGGGAAGCGCTTGGCGGCCCCGCTTTTCACGGGCAAGCCGGTGGTGACGACCACTCGGGACACGGGGAACGGGCGGGCGCGCGGGGAAGGCGGTCCCGCCCCGCGACCGGTACCACCGCGGCACTCGTCGTCGGCGTGGCGGCATCGGTGGTGATCCCGGTGGCCGTACCGGCCGCGTTCCGCGCCGGATCGATCGCCCCCGCCCTCCGGGGCCGGCACCGTGATCGTCGTCGCTCCCGAGGGCGGGGACCGCGGACCCGGCACCCCCGACCGGGGCCGGTCTCCGATGGCCCGGCCCGGTCCCGGCGTACGGGGGGAGGCCCGTTCGCCGGGACACGCCGGTGCCACCGGGCCGCGCCTCCGCCCCCCGGCCGCCGGCGTCCGCGATGCTGGTTCCACCCCGGCCGGACACGGCCCCGAGCCGCGTCCGGCACCCCCGCCGAGGACCGTCGAGGAGTTCGTGTGTCCAAGCCGCCGCTGCCGTCGGGCGCGATCGAGATGCTCACCCGCCCCAACCCCTGTGTGATCGCCACCCTGCGGTCGGACGGATCCCCCGTCGCGACCCCCACCTGGTACCTGTGGGAGGACGGCCGGGTGCTGGTCAACATGGACGAGGGCCGCCGACGCCTGGCCCATGTGCGCCGCGACCCCCGGGTGACGCTCAGCGTCATGGACGAGGAGAGTTGGTACACCCACGTCAGCCTGATCGGACGCGTCGTCGACATCCGGGAGGACACCGATCTCGCCGACATCGACCGGCTCTCCCACCACTACACCGGCAAGCCCTACCCCGTGCGCGACCGGGGCAGGGTCAGCGCGTGGATCGAGATCGACCGCTGGCACGGTTGGGGCGGAATGAAGGACAACGACCAGACCGGCTGAGGGCGCGTCGGTCGGTGGGAGGCCGCCACCCGGGCGCCCTCCCACCGGCCCCGGGGCGCCTGCGGGCCCGGGCGCACCGCGGCGGCCTCCGCGCTCCCCACCGCCCCGATCGCCGCGGAGACCCGCCGGGCGAACGCATGTACGCATGCCGGACGGTGTGCGGGAGGAGGCGACGGGAGCACGCCCCGGGGCCCATGCGCCCCGCGTGCGCCCGGTAGCGGAACGTGACCACCCCTCCCGGGTGAACGCCTCCCGGTACGGCTCCCACCAGCGGGAACCCGCCTCGCGTCGCGGCGCCCCCACGCCC
>NZ_VKHS01000575.1 GCF_014141525.1 Streptomyces calidiresistens | reverse complement strand
GGGAGGGGGCGGGCGCCGGCGATCGGCCGGAACGGCCCCGGCGGAGCGCCCGGGAGCGGCGGTTCGGCGCGGCGGTCACGGCGCACCGCGGACCGGGCGCGCGGCACGGGATGATCGGCGGTCACCGCGGCACGGCGCGGCACGGCATCGGCGAGCCCGACGGGCATGGCTGACGCACCCTCCTCCGGGGAAATCCGCCCCGGCGTCGTCGAGGAGGCGACCGCGTGAGTCTCCTGGCTCCCGGGTCGAGGCTCGCCCCGGCCTTCCCATTCGTCACCGAATGGTGGCCCGTGCGGGGTTCGCTCGCCGGTCACAGTGGCGGGACCGCGCCGGATTCACACCGGCTTCCTCGTTCCGCCGTCGCCTTGTCGCCGGTCATCATGACACCCCGCGCGGCGGAGCGCCACGGTGCCCGGCGTGACACCGGTCATCCCCTCCCGCCCGACAACGGTGCGGCAGGGGCCGGGGAGAGCGGGGATCGGCGCCGGCTCACTGCCGGGCGGCGACCTCGAAGAGGAGGAAGAGGAAGGCCGCGAAGGCGTGGACCAGCACCACGTAGACCAGCAGCCGGAACCACAGGCCCCGGGGTGCTTTGTCCTCCACCCGCGCCCGGGGCGCGGCGGCGGACTCCGGGGCGGGATCGGGGACGGAATCGGGGGTTTCCCGGGATGCGGGCGTCGGCTGTGCGTCCGGTGTCATGGCGCGGATCTCCCCGGGGGTCGGTGCCGCACGGGCCCGTCGCCGAGGCACAGCCCGGTGTCGGCGCTCTGCAGCAGGGTGTGCACGAACAACAGCTCCACCCCGTCCCGGTCGGCGGCGCCGAGGCGGTGGGGGGTGAGCGAGTCGAAGTGGGCGCCGTCGCCGGGCTCCAGCAGGTGCTCGGTGCCGCCGAGCACCAGACGCAGCCGGCCGGCGAGGACGTGCAGCCACTCCTCGCCCGGATGGATCCGGGCCGGGTCCTCGCGCGGTTCGCCGTACGGCACGCGCACCCGCAGCGCCTGCATGCCGCGTCCCGGTGCCCCGGCGCGGCGGTAGGTCCAGCCGCCCACGCCGCGCTCCGGGGCGTCGGCGGCCCGGATGACCGGGCCGGGAGCGCCGCCGGTCTCGCCGAGCAGATCGGATACCGTCGTGGAGTGGGCCCGGGCCAGGGCGAGCAGCACCGGCAACGAGGGGCGGCGCCGGCCGGTCTCCAGCCGGGAGAGGTGGGCCGGCGAGAGGCCCGCGCGGGCGGCGGCGGCCTCCAGGGTCAGCCCGGAACGGCGGCGCAGTTCGCGCAGCCGGGGCGCGACGGCGGACAGTCTCTCGTCCGCCTCCGCGTCGACCTCGGGGCCGGTGCGGCCCACCGGAACCTCTTCGCGCATGGTTCCGATTGAGCCGGAAATCTTCCCCGGAGGCAAAATTTTTGCCCCGGAGGCAAAGGGCGGGCGGCGCCGGCCCCGCGCCCGGCCCGGCGCCCCGGGGGGACCGGAGGGCCCGGGGGCTCCCGGCGACGCGGGCGGTACCGGCCGCATCAGGTGCATCGGTGGTGCGGGTGGTGCCGGTCGCGCCGGTACGCGGCGTGTTCAGGGAGCCCGCATCGATGCGACAAGATGACAAATGATGGATCGACACAGGGCGAACCTACCTGTGAATTCACGGACCGGGGACGGCCCGGGCAGCCGAACCGGTGACGGCCCGGGGCATCCGGGGGAGGGCCGTGGCGCGTATTCATCCGTCCGGCCGCATCCGGCCGGAAGGATCGACGCCGAACCCCGGGGGAACGCGCACACACCCCCCGGGAGAGACCCCCCGGAAAAAGGGTATCGCCGTCGAAAGGGATACTTGAATCATGAAGCTCGGCCGCGGCACCTCCTGGTTCCTGCTCGCGTTCGGCGTCTGGAGCTGGTTCATCTGGATCTCCTTCGTGCGCAACCTGACCCGGGACGCCAGTGGCCTCGCCTTCGACGCCGCCGGAGCCCCCACCGGCTACTTCTGGGTGCATCTCGCGCTCGCCGTCGTGTCCTTCGTGCTCGGCACGCTGATCGGACTCATCGGTTTCCGCTCCCTGCGCGTCCTGCACCGTGAGAACGATCGCCCCCGAGGAGCTCCATGATCGCCCTGTTCCTGCTCGTCGTCCTGACCCTGTTCGGCAGCGTCCACTGGTACCTGTGGCGCCGCCTGGTGCGGGACGTCTCCGCGCCCGGCGGCACCTGGCGGCGGGTGGGCACCGTCCTGGCCGTGGTGATGCCGCTGCTGATGATCGCGGCCATGGCCGCGGGCAACCTCGGCGTCCCGTTCGGCGTGGAGCGGATCCTGGCCTGGCCCGGCTACTACTGGTTCGTGATCATGCTCTACCTGCTCCTGCCGCTGCTGGCGGCGGAGCCGGTGCGCCCCATCGCCCGGCGCCTCCTCGCCCGACGCGCCGCCCGCGCCGGCGCACCGCGTTCCCCGGCCCCCGATCCCTCCGACCGGTCCGGGGAGCCGGGGACCGTCGCCGACCGGCCGGCGGAGGCCCGGAGCGAGGAGACCGCCCCCGGCTCCGCCGGGGCCGCCGAGGCCGCACCCGCCGGCGGGCGCACCGCCACGGCCCTGGCCGAGGCCGAGCGGGGGGCCGCACCCGACGCCACCGGTCCCGGCGCCGACCCCACCGGCCCCGACGACCCCGGCCGGCGCCTCTTCGTGGCCCGCAGCGTCGCGCTGGGCGCCGCCGTCATCTCGGCCGGCACCACCGTCCACGGCACCATGGCCGCTCGCAACCCGGTGATCAAGGAGGTCACCGTCCCGCTGCGCGGTCTGCCGCGCGCCGCCCACGGCTACCGGATCGCGGTGGTCAGCGACATCCACCTCGGCCCGATCCTCGGCGGCTCGCACTGCCGCCGGGTGGTGGACGCGGTCAACGGCACCGGGGCCGACCTGGTGACGATCGTCGGTGACCTGGTCGACGCCGGGGTGGAGGACCTGCGCTCGGCCGCCGCCCCGCTCGCCGGCCTCCGGGCCCGGGACGGCTCCTGGTACGTCACCGGCAACCACGAGTACTACGTGGGCGCCGAGCAGTGGATCGACCACGTCCGCGAACTCGGCATCACCCCGCTGGAGAACGCCCGGGCCGAACTGCCCTGGTTCGACCTGGCCGGGGTCAACGACCTGGCCGGTGAGGACAGCGGGCAGGGGCCCGACCTGGAACTGGCGCTCGCCGACCGCGACCCGCGCCGCACCTCGGTGCTGATGGCCCACCAGCCGGTGTTCGTCCACGAGGCGGTGGAACACGGCGTGGACCTCCAGCTCTCCGGCCACACCCACGGCGGACAGATGTGGCCCGGCACCCACCTCGCCGACCTGGCCAACCCGACCCTGGCCGGACTGGAGCGGTACGGCGACACCCAGCTGTACGTCACCCGGGGCGCCGGCAGTTGGGGTCCGCCGGTGCGGGTGGGCGCCGAGCCGGACATCACGGTCGTCCGTCTGGCCTCGCCGGAGGCCTGACCGACTCCTCGGACGCCGGGCCCGGGACACCGCGCCCGGCGTCCGGCTTTTTCCGGTAACGGTCCCCCGGGACCCCGTCGTTCCCACCCCGTCCCACTTCCCGGACACCGGGATTCATCCGCCCCGCGCCGGGGAAGGGACGCGATGAGCGGGCGCGCGACGGGAGAGGGGGGAGTCGCC
>NZ_VKHS01000574.1 GCF_014141525.1 Streptomyces calidiresistens | reverse complement strand
GCGGGAGGGTCACCGGGGGCGCTCGGTCGATCCCGGGCGCCGGGAAGCTCAGGCGAGCGCCTCGGGGTCCAGCAGCATGCTGCCGCCCAGGACCAGGCACCCGATCGAGACGAGGTGGAAGACGAACACCCACAGTCCCCCCGGCACACCGGTCAGGCGGGAGAGCTGGTCGGCGTCGGAGTCGGGGGCGCCGCCGCGCCGCCGCTTGCGCTGGAGCTCGAAGACCGGCCGCACCCCGCCCAGCAGCAGGAACCACACCGCGAGATAGCCGAAGGCGGCCTGGACGCCCGGCCCGGTCAGCCAGGAGACGAGGAAGAAGACGCCGCCGGTGAGGACGACCGTCAGCGCGCCGTAGACGTTGCGGATCATCACCAGCATGGCCAGCAGGAGCGCGGTGGCCCCCCACAGCAGCACGGTCAGCCGGCCGGCCCCCAGCAGAGCCGCTCCGCCGAGTCCCAGCAGGGAGGGCGCGGTGTAGCCGGCCGCGGCGGTGAGGATCATCCCGGGACCGGTGGGCCTGCCCCGGGAGACGGTCAGTCCCGAGGTGTCGGAGTGCAGCCTGATGCCCTCCAGGGTGCGGCCGGTGAGCAGGGCCACCAGCCCGTGCCCGCCCTCGTGCGCGATGGTCACGGTGTTGCGGGTGATCCGCCAGATGGTCCACGGGCCGATCAGGACCAGGGCACCGACGGCCGTCGCGAGCACCAGCCACAGCTCGGGGTGCGGCTGGGTACCCGTCACCCGGTCCCACAGCCCGGCGATCTCCGTCACGTCCACGTCTGGCCCATCGCGTCCGCCGGATCCGTACCGGTCCGGCCCCAACCGGCTGAGCGGATCCCGCAGCGGGTGCGGGAGCCGGGAAGGAGAACGGGCCCCCGACCGCCGAAGCGGAACGGGGGCCCGATCCTTCCATCAGGGTGAGCGACGGGACTTGAACCCGCGACCACCTGGACCACAACCAGGTGCTCTACCAACTGAGCTACGCCCACCACGACCGGGTGTTTCGGGGGTGTCCCCGCCCCGGCCACAATGAGTGTACAGGGTGCCGGAGCGTGCTCGTGCCGGTGTTCGGCGCGGCGTGCCGGACGGCCTCAGCCCGCCGGCAACACGTGTCGCTCGGCGATCCGCCGCGCGGTGGCGGAGTCCGGCCCGGGCTGTTCCACGAAGATCGCCTCGCGGTAGTAGCGCAGCTCGGCGATGGACTCGCGGATGTCGGCGAGCGCCCGGTGGTTGCCGTTCTTCTCGGGACTGTTGAAGTAGGCCCGCGGGTACCACCGGCGCGCCAGTTCCTTGACCGAGGAGACATCGATGATCCGGTAGTGGAGGTACGCCTCCAGCTCCGGCATGTAGCGGGCGAGGAAGCCGCGGTCGGTGCCCACGGAGTTCCCGCACAGCGGGGCGCGGCCGGGCTCGGGCACGTGCTCGGTGATGTACTCCAGCACCCGGCGCTGGGCGTCGGCGAGGTCCGTGCCGCCGGGCAGTTCCTCCAGGAGCCCGGAGTCGGTGTGCATCCGCCGCACGATCTCCGGCATGGAGTCCAGGGCCTCCGCGGGGGGACGGATGACGATGTCCACCCCGTCCCCGAGGATGTTCAGCTCGGAGTCGGTGACCAGCGCGGCCACCTCGATGAGTGCGTCGTCGTCCGGCGAGAGGCCCGTCATCTCGCAGTCGATCCACACCATGCGATCGTTCATGCGAACACCATACGACCCCCTCATGCGACCGCGGGGTGTCGTGTCGGGCCACCCCGGGGCCCGGCCGACGGTTCGCACCGCTCCGGGGAGGAACGGCCGGGTGCCGGGGTCGTGCCGGCACGGCCCTCCCGTCGGCGCCGCCTCCCGAACCCCCGAACCCCGCGGGGGTCGTGCCGGGGCGGACCCGTGGGTCCGCCCCGGCACGGCCCCGGTGCCCTCAGGACGCGGGACGGGGCCGCTGGGCCGGGAACCGCGGCGACCACCCGTCGCGCACCGGCTTGTCCCGTCCGGGCGCCTCGCCGGCGCGGGGCGGCGACCCCGGTCGCTGCTCGCCGGGCCCGGTGGGACCGGCGGGGGCGTGGGAGGGCCGACCGGCCGGGTGGAGCGCTCCCGGGCGGGCCGACGGTCCGCCCGGCTCCCCCTCACCGGAGCGTCCCGGCTCCGCCCCGGAGTGCGCCCGTCCGCCCCGGTGGTCGGCCTCGGGGCGGTTGCCCCTGGCGGGGGGCGGAACGGTGGGCTGCGAGCCCCCCTCGCCCTGTCCCCGGGACTGCCGCCGGGCCCGGTACGCGGCCCGGTAGGCGGCCGGCGAGGAGCCGAGCTGCCGCCGGAAGTGACCGCGCAGCGCCACCGGGGAACGGAACCCGCAGCGGCCCGCGACCTCGTCCACCGAGTAGTCGGAGACCTCCAGCAACCGTTGGGCCTGGAGGACCCGTTGGGTGATCAGCCACTGCAGGGGAGCGCTCCCGGTGAGGGCACGGAACCGCCGGTCGAAGGTGCGCCGGCTCATGTAGGCCCGGGCGGCGAGCGCCTCCACGTCGAACTGCTCGTGGAGGTGCTCCAGCGCCCACGCGACCACCTCGGCCAGCGGGTCGGCCCCGATGTCCTCGGGTAATGACCTGTCCAGAGGCCGCTGTTGACCCGCCGGTTCGGCGGGACCGACCGTTCTGCGGACGGGCAGCACCAGCCGCCGGGCGAGGGCGTTGGCGGCCTCCGCCCCGTGATCGGTGCGCACGATGTGCAGGCACAGGTCGATCCCGGCGGCCGTGCCGGCGGAGGTGAGGATGTCGCCGTCGTCCACGAAGAGTTCACGGGGATCGACGTGGACCGAGGGATAACGCTTGGCCAGGGTCGGCGCGTACATCCAGTGGGTGGTGGCGGGTCGGCCGTCCAGCAGGCCGGCGGCCCCCAGCGCGAACGCCCCCGTGCACAGGCCGACGACGCGCGCGCCCTCGGCGTGGGCCCGGCGCAGCGCGGCGAGGGCCGGGGCCGGTGGCGGACCGGTGATGGACCGCCAGGCGGGCACGATCACGGTGCCGGCCCGCGCCACGGCGCCCAACCCGTAGGGGGCGCGCAGTTCCAGCCCCCCGGTGGTGCGCAGGGGGCCCTCCTCACCGGCGCAGACCAACAACCGGTAGCGGGGGACACCGGCGTCCTGTCGGTCCACGCCGAACACGGAGAGCGGGATGGAACTTTCGAACATGGGACTGCCGCCGAACAGCAGCACCGCGACGACTTCGCGGCGCCGCCGGGTGGCGAGCCTGTCCGCCGCCGGTGGGCGGGGCCCCCTGGCGACCTCGGGGCCGTGCGTTGGGTCCTGGCTCATGCTCCTCAGTTCCCTCGGTTGACGCATCCTCTCGGTCCTGCACGTTTCCCCCGACCGTGATTGCCAAGATCGAATCTACTGTGTCGGATGGGGTCGGCGGGACTGGTTCGCCACTCGGCACTAAATCGACATGACTACGTGGCGTGAAGCATTCGATCAGGAAGCGTTCCACGCCTCGGCAGTTGGCGGAAGTACGCCTCGCTCCGGCGTCCGAGGGTGGGCCGGGGGGCATCGGGAAGTTGGCCGAAAACAGGAGGCGTCGGGTTCCGGCCGGCCCCGGCGCCGCCCGGGGGGAAAACCGCCGGTGACAGCGCCGGCGTCCCGGGGGCGGACGTCGAACGGGCGCAAAA
>NZ_VKHS01000573.1 GCF_014141525.1 Streptomyces calidiresistens | reverse complement strand
GTCCCGGGGTGCCTCTCGGACGTCATGCGTGGTTCCTCGCGTTCCCGGTGTGCTCGCTCGTGTGTTCCCGGTCTCCCCCGGTCCCCGGTGTGTCAGTCCGGGTGGTCCTCCCGGCGCCCCCGGCCCGATGTGCCCTTCCCCCGGCGGCCGGCGAACCCCCTGAACGGGGAAAGCACCGGAAAAAGCGGGAATGGGGAGCCTTCCCCATCGGTCACTATAGAAGGCGTATCCCGGAGCGAGACGGCGAGGACCGAGTCTTGACAGAGCAACTGCGGTTGATGGCCGTGCACGCCCACCCCGACGACGAGTCGAGCAAGGGCGCGGCGACGATGGCCAAGTACGTGGCCGAGGGTGTCGAGGTGATGGTGGTCACCTGCACCGGCGGCGAACGCGGATCGATCCTCAACCCGCGCCTGCAGGGCGACCGGTACATCGAGGAGAACATCCACGAGGTGCGGGCCAGGGAGATGGCCGAGGCCCGCGAGATCCTGGGCGTGCGGCAGGAGTGGCTGGGGTTCGTGGACTCCGGGCTGCCCGAGGGCGACCCGCTGCCCCCGCTGCCCGAGGGCTGCTTCGCGCTGCAGGACCCCGAGGAGGCCGCGGAGCCGCTGGTGCGGTTGATCCGCTCCTTCCGACCCCAGGTGATCACCACCTACGACGAGAACGGCGGGTACCCGCACCCGGACCACATCATGACGCACCGCGTCTCGATGGTGGCCTTCGACGCGGCGGGCGACCCGGAGCGCTACCCGGACGCCGGTGAGCCGTGGACGCCGTCGAAGCTCTACTACAACCAGGGCTTCAACCGTCCCCGCACGCTCGCGCTGCACAACGCGATGCTGGAGCGCGGCATGGAGTCCCCGTACGGGGAGTGGCTGCGCCGCTGGGACGAGTTCCAGCGGGCGGAGCGCGAGCTGACCACGTACGTGCCGTGCGCGGAGTACTTCCCGATCCGCGACAAGGCGCTGCTGGCGCACGCCACCCAGATCGACCCCGACGGCGGCTGGTTCAAGGTACCGCTGGAGGTCCAGCAGGAGGTGTGGCCGACCGAGGAGTACGAGCTGGCCCGCAGCCGGGTGGACACCACCCTGCCGGAGTCGGACCTGTTCGCGGGGGTCCGTGACCTGCCGGCCGACCGGGGGTCCGCCACCCCCGGGGCACCCGGGACAATGGCCCCATGAGCGACTCGACCTCCGTGGTGATGTTCCTGGCCGACCCGGCGCGGGAGCTGAACGAGTTCACCGTGACCCCCGGCGTGCTGGGGTTCACGATCTTCGCCGCCCTCGGGGCGGCGGTGTGGATCCTGCTGCGCTCGATGAGCGGCCGGCTCAACCGTCTGGACGCCCGCCGGGACGAGCGGGGGGACTGAGCCCGGGCGCCGGGTGGGGGCCGGGGCGCCCGACCCCCACCCGGCGCGGCCGGCCCCCGGGACCGGGGGTCAGTCGGTGACCCCGATCACGTCGGCGGCGGCCCGGCGCGGCACCAGGCCCAGCCGCCACGCCGTCCACCCCTCCTCCGGGCCCCGGTCGCGTCCCAGCATCACCGCGAACGCCTCCACGGCGTCCGCGAGCGCCGGGTCGCGCAGCGGGTGGTCCTCGCGCCGCAGCCGTTCCAGCTCCTCCTGGGCGACCACCGCCCCGACCTCCGGGCCGCCGGGGGAGGCCAGCGGCAGCAGGGTGCAGCGCAGGAAGCGGGCCCAGTCGGTGCCGCGGGCGTCCGGCACCCCCTCCCCGTACCCCTCGGTGAAGACCGCCAGTGCCTCGTCGGTCAGTTCCAGGGCCTGCCCGGCGCGCTCGTTGCCCGCGTCCACCACGGCCAGCTCCAGCGCCGACCAGGCGTCCCCGTAGGGCGCGCCGGCGCGGCGGAAGTCGCGACGCGCGTCGAGCAGCAACTGGCGGGAGAAGCCGCTGTTGCGCAGCGAGCCGGTGGCCTCGGCCCGGACGTCGCGGGTGACGCGGCCGGAGTGGTGGCGGGCGGAGGCCAGGCCGTGGATGTCCGGCATGCGGTTGAACATGCCGCGCGCCCGTTCCAGCAGCCGCACCCCCTCGGCGGGGTCGCCCCGCTCCTCCAGCGCCAGCCCCAGGTGGTGCAGGGTCCAGGCCTCGCCGCGCACGTCCTCGGTCTCCCGGTGCCGGGTGAGGGCGGTCTCCAGCCGCTCGACGGCGCCGGTGCCGTCGCCGTCGACCAGGCGGGCCCGGCCGAGTTCGGTGAGGACCCAGGCTCCGCCACGGGGGTCGCGGGACCGCTCGTACAGGTCGGCGGCGGCCTCCAGCTCGCGCTCGGCGTCGGGGGTCCGGCCGCGCCGCAGCAGGGTCTGCGCCAGCTGGAAGCGGGTCCACGCCTCGCCGTGCACGCTGCCGCCGGTGCGGTGCAGTTCCAGCGCCTCCTCCAGCAAACGGCCGGAGGTCAGGACCCGGCCGCGCTCGCGTTCCACGGCGGCCAACGCGTGCAGGGTCCAGGCGCGGTCGGCCGCGAACCCCTCGGCTGCCTGGGTCTCCAGCGCCTCGCCGAGCCGTTCCGCGGCCTCGGGGAGCCGCCCCTGGTGCTGGAGGGTGATGCCCAGGTCGCGCAGGGCGCGGGCGGCGCCGGCCCGGTTGCGGTCCTCGCGGTAGAGGCCGACGACCGAGGTCAGCGTGGTGCGGGCCTTGTCCAGTTCGCCGAGCTGGCGCTCGGCGACACCGGTGCGCCAGCGGACCGAGCGGGTGAACCGTTCCTCGTCCAGGGCACGGACCATGGCGTTGAGTTCGCCCAGGCGGTGCAGGTCACCGCGGAGCAGGCACCAGTCGCACAGGGCCCCGAGCAGCCGGAGCATCGCGTCCCGGTCCACCGACGGGTCGGCGTGCCGGAGGGTGGCGGTGATGAAGTCGGCCTCCTCGTCCAGCCAGCGCAGGGCGGCGGCCAGGGAGGTGAAGCCGTGCCGACCGGCGGCGCCGGGCAGGGCGTCGGTGCGGGTGGTGATGTTGCCGTCCACGAGTCGGATGACGGTGTCGGCCAGTTCGGCGTAGCTGCGGATGAGGCGTTCGCGGGCGGCGGCGCGCTCCTCGGCGGTCTCCTCCTCGTTGAGCAGGGCCCGGGCGAAGCGGCGCACGGACTCGTGCAGCCGGTGGCGGTTGCCGCGCACCGGCTGGAGGAATCCGGCCCGGGCCAGCTCCTCCACGTGCCGGGTCGCCGCGGCGCGGTCGGTGTCCAGGAGGGCGACGGCGGCGGCGGGGCCGACGGCGGCACGACCGGCCACGGCCAGCCGGCGCAGCAGCCGACGGGCGGGGTCCCCGAGGTGTTCGGCACACAGCGACAGCACCCGCCCGGTGGGGTCCTCCGCCTCGCCGGGCGCGTCCCCGGACACGGGCGCGGTCAGGGCACGGACGAGGTCGGCGGCCGGGCGGTGTTCCAGCGCCGCGCCGAGCAGGCGCAGCAGCAGCGGCCGGCCCGCGCAGGCCGCCGCGAGGCGTTCGAGGGCCGCGGTCGCGTCGGGGTCGTCGGGGGCCGGCGGGTCGGCGGCCGGGGCCGTTGGCGACCGCGTCGGCGCCGGCCCGGGTGCCGGCGCGGTAGGCGGCGATGGCCCCGCTGCGCTGGGCGCGCTCGATGGCCGCCGGGGAGGGCTCGGGCGGCAGCGGGTGCTGCGGACGGTCACCGAGCCGGGGCGGGCCCCGGT
>NZ_VKHS01000572.1 GCF_014141525.1 Streptomyces calidiresistens | reverse complement strand
CGAGCAACCCGACACCCCCGTCCCGGAGTCGGGCCCCGGCTCCTTCCGCGACGGCATGCCCGGCGGCGGCGGTGACGCGGCCGGCGACCGGCAGGAGGCCGTCGGCGAGGGCACCCCGCTGCGCTACCGGGTGCAGGTGGAGGACGGGATCGAACTGGATCCGGACGAGGCCGCCACGGAGGTGTACGCGATCCTCGCCCACCCCAGGGGGTGGACCAACGACGGCACCAGTGCCTTCCTGCCGGTCTCCGAACCACCGTTCGACTTCTCCGTGAAGATCGCCACGCCCGCGACCGTGGACGACATCTGCGGACAGTACGGCCTGGACACCGGCGGCGAGGTGAACTGCCGGGTCGGGGACGAGGTGATGGTCAACCTCCGCCGCTGGGTGGAGGGTTCGCCGAACTTCCCCGGACCCATCGGGCAGTACCGGGCCCTGATCATCAATCACGAGGTGGGGCACCGACTCGGCCACGGCCACCTGGGGTGCCCCGGGCCCGGGGAGCCGGCGCCCGCGATGATGCAACAGATCAAGGGGCTGGACGGCTGCGAGGCCAACCCCTGGCCGTACGACGCGGACGGGGAGTACATCGACGGCCCGTGGGCCCCCTGACCGGTTCCCGATCGGGGCCGGTCGGCGCGGACCCCGGCGGGAGGCGTCCGCGGACGCCGGGCCGTCCGGCGGCGGCGCGCCGCACGGCCCGGCCGTCCCACCGGGCGGGCGGGACGGCCGGGATCGATCGGGAACCGACGGTTCAGCGGCCGGGAGCGGCCCCGGCCGGTTCGGCGCCGTCCGAGGTGCCGGCCGACTCCGCCGCGGGCACCGGGGAGCCGGGGGCCCCGGTGCCGGTGTCGCCGGCCGGTTCGGTGTCCTCGGACGCCCCCCTCCGCGGGGTGCCGCCGCGCCGGCGCAGGACCGCCCCGACCACGGCGTCGATCACCAGGAAGGCCACGAGCGGGACCCCGATCAGCGGCACGTACCACCCCAGGGCCGCCAGGACGACGCCCAGCGTGATCAGCTGCCACGGCCGGGCGCGGCGCCAGGCGCCGCGCGGTATCGGACGGCCGAAGGCCGAGGCCCGACCCCGCAGCCACCACATGCGGTAACCCCACACGATGAGCATCACCAGGGCGCCGGCCAGCGCCATCAGCGCGATCTGGTTGGCGAGCCCGAACAGGAAGCCGCTGTGGATGTCGATGCCCCAGCGGGTCAGCTTGGCGAGGATCGGCTGGTCGGCGAAGTCCAGACGGTCGGTCAGGTCACCGGTGTACGGGTGGATCGCCACCGCGTCCAGACGGATCGGCCACTGACGGTCCATCTCCTTGACCACCCAGGTGGACTCCGGGTCGGCCGGCGGGACGAGCTCCAGCGGGCCGCCGAGCCCGGCGGCGTCGGCCGCGGCGAGCGCCCCGTCGGGACCGATACCGGGCGGGGCCGGCCAGCCGGAGCCGCCGATGGCGGCGGGCGCGCCGTGGTCCCCGTGATCCCCGTGATCCCCGTGGTCCCCGTGGCCCTCCTCGGCCGCGGGGTTGGGCAGCGTC
Organism: Streptomyces calidiresistens; assembly: GCF_014141525.1. GTDB lineage: Bacteria > Actinomycetota > Actinomycetes > Streptomycetales > Streptomycetaceae > Streptomyces > Streptomyces calidiresistens. The sequence goes on along the minus strand of NZ_VKHS01000572.1, from coordinate 2,114 downwards.
GCCGAGACACTCGCGGTGGTCTGGTTCAACGCCGCGCGCAGATCGGAGATGTGACCCCCCGCGTAGGTGGACCAGGTCAGGCCGGTCACGGCCAGGATCAGCAGGCCCAGCGAGGTCCACACGCCGACCGTGGCGTGCAGCGAGAGCGTACGGCGGCGGCCGCGTGCGCGGCGTTCGGGCACCAGCACCCCGCGCGCGCCGGGCCGGCGTCCGCCCCTGCGGGCGATCCACATGATCAGTCCACCGATCGTCAGGACGATCAGCCAGCTCGCGGCCAGCTCGGCGTAGAGGCGGCCCGGGTCCCCGAGGTGGAGATTGCCGTGGAGGCCGGAGATCCAGGTGCGCAGCGGCAGCGCGCCGCTGGTCCCGTACTGCTCCAGCGCGCCGCGCACCTCGGCGGTGTGGGGGTCGACGAAGACCGCCAGGGTGCGGCCCTCCGTGAGCCCCGGGGTGCCGGTGAGCAGCACCCGGGTGGTGTCGCCCGGGTTCTCACCGACCCGGACGGCGGCGACGGTGCCCTCCGGATGGGCGGCGAGCGCGGCGTCCACCTGCTCCTCCAACGGCACCCGCGTATCGGCGGGGGTCGTCCGGAGTTCCTCGGCGTAGACCAGACGCTCGGCCGGGAGGGAGCCGGCGTAGAGCAGTCCGGTGATCGCGGCGACCAGCAGGAAGGGCGCCACCAGCAGACCGGCGTAGAAGTGCATCCGCAGCAGCAGGGGGCGGACATCGGAACCGCCGGGGCGGCCGGTGGGGGTGTCGGGACCGGAGGCCCCGGAGGGCGTGGGTGGGGGATCCCCGGCGGAACGCGCGGCGGGGGCTTCGGTGGTCATGGATGACTCCTGTGGGGGGAGTACGGATCGGGGGCATCGGGACCGGGGCGCCCCGCCGGCCCGGCGGCACCCGTCCAGCAGTCGTCCGGACGGGCCGATTGGTTCCCCCGTTCTCCCCCGCCGGGTGTGATCTGGCTCATACCGCATGGCGGGGGTGCTCCTCCCGGCCGATTTCTTGTCACCGCCCCCACAAATCCGTCCCCTGCCGTTTCCCGACCCCCGGTGCGCTGTCACCATGAGCCCCATGTCCACCGGTCCGGCTCTCCGTCTCGCGCGCGCCGTGTTCTTCGCGGCCGTGTGCACGGTGACGACCGCCGGTGGGCACGTCCTGATGTCCGGACACGGCATCGCCCCCGGGCCGCTGCTCGCCGTCGCGGTCGTCCTCGCGCTGTGCGCGCTGCCGGCGACCGGGCGGGAACTCCCCGGCCGGGTGATCGCCGCCGCGACCGTCACCGCGCAACTCGCGCTGCACACGCTGTTCACCCTGCTGCCGGCCGCTCCGCGCCCGACCGGGGCCGTCCACGGAGGCGCGGCCGGGACCGCCGCGCACCACGCCGGACACCCCGGTCCGTCGGGTTACGCCGATCACGCGCACGCCCTCGGGGAGGCCGGGGGCGCGGCCCTCGGTCACGGGTGGACCCCCGGCATGGTCGCCGCGCACGCCACGGCGGCGCTGGTCTGCGCGCTGTGGCTGTGGCGCGGCGAGATCGCCCTGTTCGGCGCGGTGCGCGCCGGGGTGGCGCTGCTGGCGGAGCCCCTGCGCCTGGTCGCGCGCGCCCGCGCCCACGGGAACGTCCCGGCCCGGCGTCCCCGCCCGGGCACCGCGGCGGGCCGCGGTTTCGCCCCGGTCCGTACCGCCCTGTTGCGCCACGCCCTCTCCCGACGGGGACCCCCTCCGCTCGCGGTGTGTTGAGAACACCGCCCGGGCGCGCCGCGCCCGGGCGAGGCCCCCGTCGGCCGTGCCGACCGGGGACACCGACCCCCGGCCCCCGCGCCACCACCCGGCAGCCGCCACCGTCCCCCGGGACCGGTGCGGCGTCGGTCCCGGGCACCGGCCCGCCCGGACGAACACCGCGCGGGGGACGACGACCGCGAAGGATCACCCGCGATGTCCACGACCACCCCCGCGACGACGGCTCCCCGGACGCGGGCCGCGCGCCACTCGGCCCGCACCCCCGTTCGATTCCCCCGGCCGGTCCCGCTCCTCGCCGCCGTTCCGCCCCGGGCGGAGCCGGCGGCCCCGGCGCCGATCGGGGACCCCGGAACGGCCGAACCCCCCACCGG
>NZ_VKHS01000571.1 GCF_014141525.1 Streptomyces calidiresistens | reverse complement strand
GGCCACGCACAGCAGGTCGCGGGCTCCGTGCCCGCCCCGTGCCGGTCCCGTGACCGTTCGGTCCTCCCTGGCCGGTCCCGGGGCCGCTCCCCCGGGGCCCGGGACCGCTCCCGGGGAAGGCCTCTCCCCGGCTTCTCCCGGGGGCTTCTCCCGGGTCTCCCCGGAACCTCCCCGGCATCTCCGGGGCTTCACCGATGCGAAGTGCGCCGGGGCGCGCGCCCCGGGGCGCACCCGTCTGACGGTGCAACAATAATGAGCAGCGCCACCGGGTTTGGGAATCAAATGATCTTGATGGATTTCCCGGGGGCGTGGCGACGCAGGGGGTCCACGCTATACCGTGATGACGCACCGTACCCATTTGGTACATGCCGGGGGCACATCCTGCTCGTCCCCGCATGCGCCGCGTCCGACCCCAACGGCGCGGGTGGCCGGGGCAGCCGGGGCGGCTCCGGAACCCTTTCCTCCTGCCACTCCCCAACACAGCCCCGCCTAAGGAAAAGACACGCATGCTGTTAGAGCTATCGGCCGCCGTGCTCGCGGGCGGCGCGGGGACGGCGGCGGTACTGACGCCGCTGTTGCTCCGCGACCGTCGCCGGGCGAGCAGGGCGGAACGTTCCGGCCGGCTCACCCGCAACGAGCTGTACCACCTGGCTCGCACCCGGGTCCCGGCCGTCGCGGCATCGGCCCGCGGCGCCGGCGGGGGACAGCCCATCCCCGGCCCCTCCCGCCCCGACATCGAGGGCACCGAACTCGAACAGGCCGCGCGCGCCGTGCTGGAGGCGGTCCACCACGAGGTGGCCCGCATCATCGCCGACGCCGAGGCCGCCCGCCGCTCGGCGGCCGAGGAGGCGGCGACCGCCCGTCGGGCCGCGGCCGAGGAGATGGCCGAGGCGCGCCGTGTCGCCGAGTCCGCGGGGGCCGGGGCCGACGAGACCCTCCAGCAGGTCACCGAGGAGGCGGCGCGGGGGGCGGAGAACGCCACCCGCAGCGCCCTGCGCGGGGCGATGGCCCCGGTCACCGCCCAGTTGCACCGCCTCCAGGCACAGCTCGACGCCCTGTTGGTCAAGCACGAGCGGAGCCAGCAGGTCGCGGGCGTCCTCCTCGAACTCGACCCGCTGGTCGCCCAGGCGCTGCGCCGGGCCCAGGCCACACTCGTCCTCGCGGGCGACTGGCCGGGCCGGCAGCGGGTGGACGCGCCGGCGCTGGACGTGGTGCGGGCCGCGACCGGTCGCATCGCCGACGGGCACCGCCGGGTGCACATCATCGGCGAGCCGACCATCGCGGTCACCGGCCGCGTCGTGGAGCCGGTGGTGCTCGCCATCGCCGAACTCCTCGACAACGCCGCCCGGCACAGCAGCCCGGCCTCCCGGGTGGAGGTCCGCTTCCGCTCCGACCACCACGGCCTGTCGTTGCTGGTGGACGACGGCGGTGTGGGGCTCACCCGGGAACTCGAGGAGCAGGCCGAGGAGGTGCTCAGCCGGAACCACGACGTGCGGTTGACGGAGCTTCCCGCCCCGCTCGCCGCTGGGTGGGCCGTGGTGGGCCTGCTCGCCCGTCGCTACGGCTTCCGCGCCTCGGCGGTGCCGGACGGCTCCCCGTACGGCGGCACCCGCATGGTCATCCACCTCCCCAACGAGCTGCTGACCCCGCTGCCCATGGACGAGGAGGAGATCGGCGCGCCGCCGCAGGCCTCCCCGCAGGCCTCGGTACCGGCCCCGGCGCCCGCGCCGGCCCGGGAGTCCCTCTCCGATCCGCACGAGGGGCCCGCCCCCGAGCCGCTGCCCACCCGGCGCGCGGCCCGGGTCTCCGCCGAGCCCCGGACCGACGAGGACTGGGGTCCGGACCACGCGGCGGTGGACCGGGCGGAGCGGCGCGAGCGGCCGGAGCCCGCCGACCACCGCGGCGTCCGGGGCGCGTACAGCGACCCGGGCTTCGACCACGCAGCCGCCCCCGGCGGCTTCCCCGAGGAGGACGAGGAGTTGACCCCCGGCGGGCTGCCCCAGCGCCGTCGGCGCCGGCACGCCGCTCCCGAGGAGCCACCCGGGTGGCACGTGACCGCGCCGCGGCCGGCCGCCGGACCGCCCTCGCGGCTCGGCGCGGCCGGTGAGGCCGCCCGTGCCTTCCGGGCCGCCTTCTCCGGCGAGGCGGGCCCGACGACGCCGACGACGCCGACCCCCCGTACCCCCGGTGATGACGAGGTGAGCACCACATGAAGTCCGCCAGCACGACCTCGCTGGCTGGTCTGGGATGGATCCTGGACGAGCACATCATGACCCAGCCCGGGGTCCGCAGGGCCCTGGTGCTGACCGCCGACGGTCTGCCGGGAGCGGTCTCCCGGGACCTGGAGCGGGACCTCGCCGAGCGCACCGCCGCCTCGGTGTCGGGGTTGCAGTCCCTGGGCCGGGCGGTCGCCGAGTTCGCCGGTTGTGCCGGTGAGCAGCACGAGTTGCTGATGATCCAGTACGGCGGTGGCTGTCTGCTCATGATGGCCGCCGGCGAGGGCACCTACCTCGCGGTCGCCACCGACCCGGACGCCGACATCAGCATCATCACCGGCGAGATGGCCCGCGCCGTCTCGCGCCTCGGCAGGGAGTTGGGCGTCGCACCCCGCGGCGGAGCGGCATGAATCCCCCGCCGCGACGCCCCGGCCGCGACGCCGGGCTGGTCCGCCCGTCCACCATTACGGGCGGGCGGACCGCGCCGAGCCGCAACACCATAGACCACGCCACGCTGGTCCTCCCCCCGACCAATCCCCCCGATCAGACGGATCTCGGTCCCGAGCAGCAGCGGGTGCTCCGCCTGTGCGAGCCGGGTGTCCTCTCGGCCGCCGAGATCAGCGCCCATCTCGACCTGCCGATCAGTGTGCTGACGATCCTGATCAGTCAACTGAAGGACTCGGGCCACGTCACCACCCGTTCGCCCGTCCCGCCCGCCGCGCTGCCCGACCGGCAGCTTCTGGAGGAGGTGCTCAGTGGACTCCGTCGTCTCCGCACCTGACCTGTCCCGCTCACCCGGCCCGTCCGGCCCCACCGGCCCGACGACGGAGCCCGGCCGCCCGCGTCCCGCCTATCTCCAGGGGCACGAGGAACCCGCCAAGATCCTGGTCGTCGGCGGTTTCGGCGCCGGCAAGACCACCCTCATCGGCGCCGTCTCGGAGATCGAGCCGCTGCGCACCGAGGAGGAGATGACGGCCGCCTCGGTCGGCACCGACGACCTGGCCGGCCTGCCGCAGAAGCACTCCACCACCGTGGCCATGGACTTCGGGCGGATCACCCTGCACGGCGACCGCCGCGACCTGGTGCTCTACCTGTTCGGCGCGCCCGGTCAGACCCGTTTCCTGCCGCTGGCCACCGACCTGGCACGCGGCGCCCTGGGCGTCCTGGTGCTCGCCGACACCCGACGCCTGCGCGACTGCTTCCCCGCCCTGGACCTGGCCGAGGACCTCGGCCTGCCGTACGCGGTCGCCGTCAACGCCTTCCCCGACTCCCCGGAGCACCCCGGCGCGGAGCTGCGGACGGCGCTGGACCTGGACGAGAACACCCCCCTGACGGTCTGTGACGCCCGCCTGCGGGACAGCGTCCTGGACGCCCTGATCACCCTGGTGCAACACCTGCTCACGCTGCGACCGGAGCCCGCGAGATGAACCGACCCCCGTCCGTCCC
>NZ_VKHS01000570.1 GCF_014141525.1 Streptomyces calidiresistens | reverse complement strand
CGCCCACCCCTCCGGAGCGGAACGACACGGGACCGGTGCCGGAAAGCCCGGTACGCCGGTGGCCGGGCACCGTGGGGACGGAGAGGGTGAGCGGTCCCGCCCGCGAGGACCGGACCACCGGGTGGACGAGGCCGGTTCGGGTGCGGGAGGGAGCGCGGCGCCGATCCGCGCTCACCCGCGGCCGTGGTGGCGGGCCGCCATCGTCGGTTGCGGCATCCCGGGTCCGCTGCTCGGCTGCTCCCGCCCCCGCCCGCCCTTCGGGACGGGCCCCGGCGGGAGACCGCGATCCTTTGCGACGGCCCAGGCCGTGTCGGGGTTCGGCGGCGTCACGTGGTCGGTGCGCCGGTCGCGCCGGACCGCACCGGGTTCGGGGCGGCGGGGCGGTGCGTGGCCGCCAGCAGGATCAGCCACACGGTGAACAGGACGCCCGCCGGGCCCAGGGACCCGTCGGGCAGGGAGGTCGCCACGAAGGTGTAGCCACCCAGCCACGTTCCGGCGATCGTGCCCACGATCCGTACGGCCGCCACCGGATGCACCAGGGAGGCGGTCACGATCCAGAGACCGGCCAGGATGTGGCCGGCCAGGCGGATCGGGTCGGCCAGGTCGGCCGGCACCTCGTTGATCAGGAGCGCACCGGCCAGCACGTCCAGGGTGATCCAGCCGAATCCCGCCGCCTTGGCCCACAGCGGGGCGTCCATGCGGGAGATCAGGAAGAGCATCGCGAGATGGAACAGGATGCCCGGGTATTCGGCCCACAGGGCGCCCGGGTCGACGGCGAAGGAGACCAGCGGCGGCAGGAACAGCAGGAGGGGCAGAATTGCGGTCATACGGAAGCTGAGATATTCACGCTCGGAACTGAGCACGGCGATGCCTTCCACGGTCACGCGGGGCTGTGTTGACGCATCAACATAGTGAAGGGGTGTTGACATGTCAACATGGGAGCCCGGGGAGGCCACTGCCCTCTGGCTGCTGTGGAAACGCGTCCATGACGACGTCCGCGCCCGGATCATCGGTGACATGACAGCGCGGACGGGAGTCTCCGAGCCGGAGTTGACCGTCATCGTGAAGGTCGAGGAGGCCGGCGGCACCCTGCGCCAGAGCGCGATCGCCGCGCGCCTGGGCTGGGACCGCACCCGCCTGTCGCACCTGCTGACCCGGATGGAGGCCCGCGGATACGTTGCCCGGCAGAAGGTCGCCGGCGGCGTGGAGGTCAGGCTGCTTCCACCGGCGGAGGCGGTGGTCCGGGCATCGGCGCCCGACCTGGAGAAGTCCGCACGCCGGCACCTCGTGAACCGACTCGGGCCCGGCGAGGCGGCGGCGCTCGACCGCATCCTGCGCCGCCTTCTCCAAGAGGAAGACCGACGATAGGACCGGTCGGTGGTCACGAAGCCCTCGACAAACCTCGTGATCACCGATGGGTCGCACCCCTCCGCAGGGGTCCCCCGGCCATGAAACCCCGGGTCGGGCACACTCATCCGACTACGCAGCGGCCCTGACGAAGTGGGCGTCAGCGACGGTGTTCGCGGACGTATTGGGACGGGGTCCGGCCGTACTGGCGGCGGAACGTTCGGATGAAGTGGCTGCTGTCGGCGAATTGCCAGTGCGCCGCGATCTCGGCAACCGTGCGGCGGGACGGTGAGAGGAGTTCGCGGCGCGCCTGCTCGAGGCGCCGGCGGCGAATGTACGCCGCGACGGGCTCACCGGTCGACGCGAAGGCCCGGTGCAACGTGCGCAGCGAGACATTGAGGTGTCGCGCCAACAGCGTGGGATTCAACTCCGGGTCGGCGAGCAGATGATCGGCGAACCGGCGGGCCGAACGGACCAGTGGACCGGCCATGCCGGGCTCCGCGGCGTCGAGGTACCCGTGCGAGACCCCGCGAACCAGTTCGACCAGGGCGTTGCGGCTCGCGTGGACACCGCTCTCCCCGAGGTCGTCGAGCGTCGACTGCACAGCGCCCGTGTGCGCCAGGAGCATGCGAACCTCCGGGGCGGTGACGGGGCCGGTCGCATGCGCGCCGCCGGCGAGCACGCCGACCGCCTCGGCGGGCAGCCCGATCACCCGGGCCACGGTGCCCGCCGCAACCTCGTAACCGGTCAGCCCCGTCGAACGGCACAGAAGGAACCGACCGGCGGTGACGGTTGTGGTGTCGCGTTCACCCCTGAGGAGGTAGGCGCCACGATGCACCACGTAGACCCGCAGTTCGCCGTTGTCGGGAACGGCGGAATCGACCCGCACGCGCGTGGCGGTCTCGAAGTCGGTGATGACCGAATCCCCGACGCGCGACGCCAGCCCGGTGACGGCGGTGCCCACCGTCGCCTCGTGGCTGAATTTCGGCAATGCGAAACCGTCGCCGATCCGCGCCTCCCAGCCGTCGCGGAACGCGTCGACGCCGAGCCGTTCGGTGTCCAGACGAACCGAGCCGCACAGCGAGTCCATCCGGCCATCCAATCACGTGGCACGCATCGTCGACCGATACGGCACCGGTGTTCAAGACCCCCGCACCGCGACTTCCCAGACTCGGGATATGGATCCGAAGACCTATCTGCACCTGTACCTGCAACAGACGCGCGACGTGTTGGTGTGGAAGCTCGAAGGCCTTTCCGAGTACGACGCGCGCCGGCCGCTCACTCCGACCGGCACCAACCTGCTCGGACTGGTGAAACACATGACGGGCAATGAGTTCGGCTACTTCGGCGCCGTGTTCGACCGGCCCGCCGAGGGGGCGGAGTGGCTGGTCGACCGAACTCAATCGGAGGACTTCCTCGCCCGCCCGCAGGAGAGCCGCGATGAGGTCATCGCGGAGTACAAACGGGCATGGGCGCACGCCGATGCCACCATCGCGGCACTCGATCTCGACTCCCCCGGCACGGTGCCGCACTTTCCCGAGGGCATGCGAGACGTGACCTTGCAGTGGATGCTCGTTCACATGATCACCGAGACCTGCCGACACGCCGGTCACGCCGACATCGTCCGCGAACTCATCGACGGCGGCGCCGGTTACCACCCGACGGTGAGCAACCTTCCCGAGAGGTGGTCCGGGTTCCACGACCGTGTCGAGACCGCCGCGCGTGAGGCCGCCCGCATCGCCGGCGAACCCACCGGGGGCGCATGACCGGGAACATGTGTCGTCGCCCCGGGGGCGGGCCGGCGTGTGGGGGTCACGGCGGGGACGGGGCACGGGCCCGGCGGAGTCGGAGGGTGTGCGACCGAGGGCTCCGCGTTGAGGTCGGAGTGGATGTGAGCGGGACGGGCACGGCTCCGGTGACCCCGAGGTCGTCCACGCCTTCGGATCACCTCGGGGAGTACCGTGCCCGCGCCCGCATCCTTGCCGATCAACGCTGTCCGGGGCCGGTCGGACCGGAGGACACGACCCGTTCTGTCGGGGCTGTGACGGGCGGGAAAGCCCGGTGGCGGCGTTCTCGCGGGTTCCCGATCCGCGAGGACGCGCGGGGCGTCCGCCCGACTCCACGGTGACGCGCCGGACGCCGTCATGGGCCGGTGGCTGCAGCGCCGGGCGGACACGGCGGCCCGGCGAAAGCCCGGGCCGGGATGCGGCCGCCGTTCGGCACCGTGGCCGAACCCCGATGCCGCTCCTGCGTTCCGTCCCCGTCGTCACCCGGTCCGGCGAGGCCGGGGGACGCTGGACGCCTGCGGGGTGCGGGCGGAAACCC
>NZ_VKHS01000057.1 GCF_014141525.1 Streptomyces calidiresistens | reverse complement strand
TTGCAGCTTCGTCGGAAGCGTCCGATGTGTATACGAGACAGTCCCCCTGCTCCTCGGCGCCCTGCTCCTGACCAGCGCCATGTCCATGCTGGACCAGTCGATCGTGGCGACCGCCGGCCCGAGCCTGGCCGCGGACCTGGGCGCCATGCACCTGTACAGCTGGACGTTCACCGCCTACATGCTCACTTTCGCCATGGCCATGCCCGTTTACGGGAAGCTTGGGGATCTTTTGGGGAGACGGAGCGTCTACCTGGCGGCCATCGCCCTGTTCGTACTCGGCTCGGTGGCCTGCGGCATGGCCACCTCGATGGAACAACTGATCGTCTTCCGGGCGCTCCAGGGACTGGGGGGAGGGGGCCTCCAGGTCGGGGCCTTCGCCGTGCTCGGCGATCTCCTGCCCCCCCGACAGCGGGCCCACTACCAGGGTTGGTTCGCCGGCGTCATGATCATCGCCAACCTGTCGGGTCCACCGGTCGGCGGCCTGCTGACCGACCTCCTCGGTTGGCAGTGGATCTTCTACGTCAACGTTCCGATCGGCATCGTGGCCTTCATCGGCCTCCGACTCCTGCTGCCCGCCGGGCCCCGAGCGGACTCCCGCCCGCCCTTCGACCTTCCCGGCCTCGCCCTGCTGACCGGCCTGATCTGCTGCCTGGTCCTGTTGACCGACCTGGCCGGCCGCCACGGTTGGGCCCACCCCGCGGTCCTGCCGCTCGCGATCACCGCCGCCCCGGCACTTCTGCTGTGGCTGCGCGTCGAACGGCGCGCGTCCGACCCCGCGGTCCCCCTCGACCTCTTCTCCCGGCGGCCCTTCGCCATCGCGGTCGCCGTCGCCTTCGCCGTCAGCTTCGCCTTCTTCGGCTGCGTGAGCTTCGTTCCGCTGTTCCTCCAGATGGCCGCAGGGGTCAGCCCCACCGGCACGGGACTGCTGTTCCTCCCGGCCATGGCCGGGATGGCCCTGGCCACCATGCTGGTCGGCCGGTCCATCGGCAGGTCCGGTCGGTACAAGTGGTTTCCGGTGATCGGCACCGCCCTGGCCCTCGTCGCGACCGGGACACTGGCCCTCGCCTCCCCGGACACCGGCCTGCCGTTCATCGGTCTGCTGCTGACCGTGCTGGGCATCGGAGTCGGCATGTCCTCCCAGGTCACCACGGTGATCGCGCAGAGCGCCGCCCCACGGCGGCACATGGGGGTGAGCACCTCGACCGTCGGACTGGCCCGCAACCTGGGGGTCGCCTTCGGCGTCGCCGTGCTCGGCGCCCTGGTCAACGCGCGGATCACCGCCGAAGCGGCCCACCGTCTGCCGTCGGAACTCGCGGACCGGATCCTCTCCGGACACCTCTCCCCCGGCGAGGTGTCCGGACTCGGCGCCCGGGAGACCGCCGCGGTGGCCGAGGTGTACGGCGAGGCGCTGTCCTCCGCCTTCCTGGCGGCCTGCCCCCTCCTTCTGGCGGCGCTGGTGCTGGCCCTGCTGCTTCCGGACGAGCGCCTGGCCGCGCGCGGCCCGGGGGGAGCGGGCAGGGCCTCCCGCCCGTAACGGTATCGAGTCGCGTCCGAGAGGCCCTTGAGGTCGGAGTGCCACGGTGGGGTCGGGTCCGCGACACGGCCTGACGCGGTTCGCCCCGGGGGCGTTGGCCGTGATGTTCCCTGTGGAACGGACATTCGCCCCCGTACGCCCGCCCCCGCCGCCGGTTCGCCCCGGCGACGGGGGCGGGTCCGTGCGCCCGCCCCCGGCCGAGGCCGGCCCACCCCGGGATCAGCCGCGGGAGGCGAGGACCTCCAGGTAGTGGCTGTTCTCCATGACGCCGAGCACGTTTCCGAAGGGGTCGGTGACACAGCCGGCGACGAAGCCCTCACCGAACTCGCGAACCGGCTCGTGCTCCCGGGCGCCGAGGGACAACAGCCGCGCCACGACGGCACGGACGTCGTCCACGGCCCAGTACACGATGGGGCCGCCGGTACCGGCGGTGTCGTGGTCCCCGAGGTCTCGGAGGTACGCGCTGTCCATCAGCCCCAACTCGTGCTGGTAGTCGCCGATGCGGAACTCCGCGTACCCCGGGCGTTCGAAATACGGCTCGACACCGAGCAGTTCGGTGTACCACCGCTTCGCGGCGTCCAGGTCCCCGACATGGAACCTGGCGGTGGTCAGCCCTCGCAGCATGGGGCGCTCCTCATGTGTCGCGGTCAGCACCGCCGGTTGGGTGGCGGCGCACGATGCCCAACGCCGCGCGGACGCGTCGGTTACGAACCGTCGCGCCTTTCACACGGGGTGCGACCGGGAGGGCGGTGTGATCCGTCCTCCCGTGGCACGTCCGGGGCTTGGCACTCCGATCAGTAGCGCTGATCGGCGGTTCGTGGCCCCGGAGATGTTACCTCCGTAATCTTTTTGAAGGTAACAGTCTCACGAGAGGGCACCCAGATGATCACCACCGCCTCACGCCACTACTACGAAACCCAACTGCCGCTCTCCGAAGACCCGCTGCTCATCGCGGCACGTCTCGCCGACTCGGGTCTGCACGAGTCGTACGTCGTCTACGAGAACAACGGGAGCTGGTCCTACGCGGGTGGGGTCCGCGCCGAACTCACCCTGGACCGGGACGGCGCCCGACTCACCCAGGAAGGACTGCCCGACTCCGAGTTGCCGTGGAGCGATCAGCCGCTACGGCTGGTCTCCGAGCTGCTCGCCGAGGTCGAGGTGCCCAACTGGCGGGCCTACGGCTGGGCCGCGTTCGAACTTTCGTACGCCAAGAACGGCGACCGTGCCCACCTCGGCACCGGCCGGCTGATGCAGCTGGTGGTGCCCGGAGCCGAGGTCCGCTTCGGTGCCGGCCACGCCCTGCTGCGCGCCGCCGACCAGGAGACCCTGGAGGCCCTGGTGAGGACCGTGATCACCCCCGGGTCGGGAAACGCCCCCCGACCCGAGCCGTTGGACGTGTACGCCACCGACGGCACGCGCTACCGGGAGGCGGTCCGCCACACGGTCGACGCGATCAACGCGGGTGAACTGCACAAGGTGATCCTGTCCCGGGTCGTCGAGGTGCCCGGCGAGATCGACCTGACCGCCACCTATGTGGCCGGGCGCCGGGGGAACAACCCCGCCCGCTCTTTCATGCTCAACCTGGGGGGCACCGAGGCGATCGGCTTCAGCCCCGAGATCGTCGTGCAGGTCTCCGAGGACGGCCGGGTGGTCAGCCAGCCGCTGGCCGGCACCCGCGCGCTGACCGGCGACACACTGGTGAACGAGAGTCTGCGGGCGGATCTGTTCGGCTCGCCGAAGGAGGTCTACGAACACGCCATCTCGGTCAAGACCGGGGCGGACGAGTTGCTGGACGTGTGCGTCGAGGGCTCCGTGGAGGTACCGGAGTTCATGGCGATCCGGGAGCGCGGCAGTGTGCAGCACCTCGCCTCCCGGGTCGCCGGCCGGCTCGCGCCCGACAGCGGGGCGTGGGACGCGTTCGGTGCGGTGTTCCCGGCCGTGACCGCCTCGGGCGTGCCCAAGGAGGCCGCCTACGAGTCGATACGCCGCCACGAGCCCGAGGCTCGTGGCCTGTACAGCGGAGCGGTTCTCACCGTGGACCACAGCGGGACGATGGACGCCGCGCTGGTGCTGCGAAGCGCGTATCGCAGGGACGGCCGTACATGGCTGCGGGCCGGTGCCGGGATCGTCGGACATTCCACCCCGGAACGGGAGTTCGAGGAGACCTGCGAGAAGTTGGACAGCGTCGCCCGGTACCTGGTGCCGGCCGACCCGGGGACACGGTCATGAGGGTCGAGGCCGAGATCCACCTCGCGGGCATCGGCAGTTGGCTGCCGGAGGCGGTGGGGACCGATGAGGCCGTGGCCCGGGGCTGGTACGGGTCCGCCCAACGGAAATCCTCCGGGATGCGCGCGGTACGGGTCGCCGGCGCGGTACCCGCCCCCGAGATGGCGGTACGGGCCGCCGAGATCGCGGTACGACGCGCGACGGCGAGCGGGTTGACGGCGGACGACTACGGCGCGCTGCTGCACTGCGCCACCTACCACCAGGGGCCCGACGGTTGGTCCGCACCGCACTACGTGCTGCGCCACACCATCGATCGACCGATCGGCGCCGCACAGATCGGCCCCGGGTGCACGGGCATGCTGACCGCCCTGGAGTCGGCCGCGCACCGACTGGTCGCGGACCCGTCGGCGGACGCGGTACTGCTCACCTCCGCCGACAACTTCTCGCCGGATGTGGTGGACCGCTGGAACTCCTCGAAGCTCTTCCTGCTCGCCGACGGCGGAGCGGCCGCGGTGGTGTCCCGGCGACCCGGTTTCGCCCGGTTGCTCTCCACCGGGGTGGCCTCGGCACCCGCGCTGGAGGAGCTGCACCGTGCGGGTGAACAGCTCTTCCCGCCCGGTATCACTCTCGGCAGATCGCTCAACTTCGAGGAGCGCAACGCCTTTGCGCGCCGGCAGTGGGAGCGGGGGAGCGCGGGGCCCTCGGTCCACTTCGGCGAGGTGGTCGCCGAGACGGTGCATCGGGTCGTGGCGGAAGCCGGTACGGAGCCGGAGAAACTCACCCGGATCTGCCACACCGGATACGCGGAGGGGGCGCTGCACAGCATCTATCTCGATCCACTGGACCTCGAACCGGAGATCGGCACCCGGGACCTCACCCGCGACATCGGCCATGTCGGCGCGGCCGACCCGTTCATCGGTCTGGATCGGCTGTGGTCCCGGGGCGAGGTGGTGCCCGGTGATCGTGTGCTGCTGCTCGCGGCCGGCCCCGGCATGGAGGTCGCCTGCGCGGTCCTGGAGATCACCGCCCGCCCCGACAAGATCGCCCACGCCACCACGGATGAGGAGAGTCGACGGTGATGCTCGAGGACTGCACGCCATGGCCCGCCGCGACGGCCGCGCGCTATCGCCGCGAAGGGATCTGGCTCGGCACGGACCTGGGCTCGCTGCCCCGGGCCTGGGCGCGGGCGTACGGCACGGACACCGCGTTGGTCGCGGGTGAACAACGGATGAGCTTCCGCGAGTTGGCGGATCGAATCGATCGACGGGCGGCCGGGTTCGTCCGGGCGGGAGTGCGGCCGGGTGACCGAATCGTGCTCCAACTGCCCAATGTTCCGGAGTTCGTGGAGATCGCCTTCGCGCTGTTCCGGATGGGGGCGAAGCCGGTCTTCTCACTCACCTCGCACCGTGCGCAGGAGATACGCCACCTGTGCGAGCTGTCGGGGGCGAAGGGGTACGTGGTGCCCGGAGTGTTCCGAGGCTTCGACCACACCGCGCTGGGACGGCGGATCGCCGCCGAACTTCCCTCCCTGACGAAGGTGTTCGTTCTGGACACGGACGGGGACGCGGACCAGGAGGCCGACGGCGACGGCGACGGCCTGGTCGTACCACTGGGCCGGGTCGACGCGGAGCCGTTCCCGCTCCCCGGCGCCGACCCCTCCGACGTGGCGTTCTTCCTGCTCTCCGGCGGGACGACCGCGCTTCCCAAACTCATCCCCCGGACGCACGACGACTACGCGTACCAGACCCGTACGGTCGCGGAGCTGCTCGGACTGGGACGGGACACGGTGTACCTGGCCGCGCTGCCGGTGGAGTTCAACTTCACCTGGGGCTGCCCCGGGGTGATCGGCACGCTGTCCCGCGGCGGCACGGTGGTCCTGGCACCCGATCCGACGGCGGACGGCTGCTTCCGGCTGATCGAGCGGGAGCGGGTGACCCTGACGTCCGTCGTGCCCACGGTGGCCCGGCTCTGGCTGGAGGAGCGGGAGTGGTCGGACGCCGACCTGTCGAGCCTTCGGGTGCTTCAGATCGGCGGGGCCCGGCTGGAACCGGAGCTGGCCGCGCGGATCACACCCGAGCTCGGGTGCCGGCTCCAACAGGTCTTCGGGATGGCCGAGGGGCTGCTGACGATGTCCCGGCCGGACGATGACGACCACTCCGTCCTGCACACCCAGGGGCAACCGGTCTCCGAGTCCGACGAGGTACTGATCGTCGACGAACACGGGCATCCGGTGCCCCGGGGCGGGACCGGCGAATTGTTGACACGCGGCCCCTACACGCTGCGGGGTTACTACCGGGCGCCGGAGCACAACGCCAGGGCCTTCACCGCGGACGGTTTCTACCGCACCGGCGATGTGGCCGCCATGACCCCCGAGGGGCGGCTGGTGGTCCAGGGGCGGATCAAGGACATCGTCATCCGCGGCGGGGACAAGATCGCGGCCGGCGAGGTGGAGGCACAGCTGGCGACCGTTCCCGGCATCTCGGCGGCGGCGGTGGTGCCGGTGCCGGACGAGTTCATGGGCGAGCGAATCTACGCGTTCCTCGTGAGCCGGGGGGAGCAGCCGCCGTTGACCGTGTTGAAGGCTGCCCTGCAGGAACGCGGGCTGGCCGACTTCAAGCTGCCCGACCGGGCCGAGTACGTGGCCCGGCTGCCGCTGACACCGCTCGGGAAGGTCGACAAGAAGGTTCTGGCCGCGGCTGCCGCCGACCCGACGGCGCCCCGTGGTTGGGAGCCGTCCGGACCCACCGGGCGGGCGGTGTCCTCCGTAGGTGCCGGGACGGCCGCGTCCGCGGGCCCGCCGACCGCGCCGTCCATGACGAAAGGGTGAACCCGTATGACCGTCAACTCCCGTGCCGGACAGGGCACGCACCGACCCCGGGTCCGGCCTCGTACCGCTCCGCTCTCCGCGGGGGAACTGCGGGAAGCCGTGGCGGGCGCACTCGGAGTGCCCCCTCGGGAGGTGCCCGACGACGCCCATCTGGTCCATCTCGGCCTGGGGTCGCTGGAAATGATGAGGCTGGTCACGCGCTGGCACCGGCAGGGGGTACCCGCCGACTTCGCCGAGCTGACCGCCGCCCCGACGCTGGCTGCCTGGCAGCGGCACCTGGACGCGGCCTGGGCCGCCCGCACCGCGGGGGTGTCGACATGAGCGCTCTGCTGATCCGCGGCGGCGTGCTCTATCCCGCCGACGCCGCCGCCCGGGTCGTTCCGGGCGGCGCGGTACTCATCGAGGACCGGAAAGTGGTCGCGGCGGGGCCGTTGGCCGAGGTCGAGGCGGCGATCACACCACGCCGGCGGGCCGGGCTGCGCACCATCGAGGCCGACGACCGGATGATCCTCCCCGGTTTCGTCAACGCGCACTGGCACGAGATGTTCGCCATGCGTTTTCCGTTCAAGGGAGCGCTGCGGCCCGCGTCCGACCGGGACGACAGGCCGGTGTTCATGGCCATGGGTGGTGACGTCCCGCAGATCTCCGTCGCCTTCGACACCTTCCACGACCATATCGACCGACTGACGCCCGACGAGGCGCTGGCCATCGCCCGCTACTCGATGTGGACCCAGTTGCGCTCGGGTGTCACGGCGCTGGGCGATGTCGGCTCGCTGAACCAGCCCCGGGCGCTGGCGCAGGCCGCCCGGGACCTGGGGATGCGCTGCACCGTGAGCACCTGGGCCGCAGACGCGGTGTGTGCTCCCGGGGACGGTCACCACACCCGCACCCGGGACACCGATCTGGAGCTGCAGCGCATCGAGGAGTTGCTGAAGGAGTGCGCCGCCGACCCCGGGGGCCTGGTACGGGCCTGGCCCACCGCTGTCTACGGCACCAACATGACCGACGAACTGGCTTTTGGTTTGGCCGAGTTGACCGCCCGCTACGACGTGCCGTTCGCCACTCACGTGGGAGCGCTGCGCCACGAGGCGGAGGTGATGCTCGCCTACTACGGAGCCACCCCGGTGCGCCGGTTCGCCGAGGCCGGATTACTGTCCGAACGCTTCATGGCGGTGCACTGCGGCTTCGCCGACCCCGGGGAGCGGGCGCTGCTGATCGACGCGGGCGCACACATCAGCCATTCACCCGCCAAGTACGGCCAGACCGGTGAGTCCACCATTTCGGAGACCCGGATGATCCCGGAGTTCCGGCGGGCGGGTCTCGACGTGTCGGTGTCGACGGACGGCGCCGCGCTGCCGGTGGGCGGTATGCCGGAGGCGATGCGGGCGGTGTGGCAGCACTACAACGAGATGTACGCCGACCCCACCGAGGTGCTGCCGACCGACGCCCTGGCCATGGCCACCAGACTGCCCGCACGCGGCCTGGACCTGGGCGAACACATCGGGAGCCTGGAACCGGGAAAGCAGGCCGATCTGCTTCTGGTGCGAACCGACGACTGGCGCTACCTGCTCAACCCCCGACCGTTGGAGGGCTTCCTCTCGCTCGGCGGGTCGATGGACATCGACACGGTGATCGTCGCCGGCCGGATCCTGATCGAGGACGGTCACTCCACCCGGCTCGACGAAGAAGTGCTGGAGGCGGAGTACCTGGAGGCGCTGTCCTCCTTCACGGTGCGCTGTCTGGGCGTCCCCGCCGAAACGGTTCGGGCGCGGTTGGCGAGGCGGGCGGAAACCCTGCACCGCCGCCGCCGGGCGGTCGCGGCCCAGCGGAACGGCAGGAGGCAGAGCTCATGACGAGGACACCTCACACCACGGCGACCGACCCCGCGCACCCGGCGGCCGGCGGAATCCTCCCGTTCCCACCCGGCCGTACGGCCCTGGTGACCGGCGCGGCGGGCGGCATCGGCGCCGCCGTGGCCCGCGCGCTGGCGCACGCCGGAGTCGGGGTCGCGGCACTGGACACCGAAGGGACGGCGCTGGACGCGCTGGTCAAGGAACTCCGCGAGACGGCGGGCCGGGCACTGGCGCTCGCCGTGGACATCCGCTCGAGCGATCTGGTCGACCGGGCCGTGGAGCGCGCGGAGGAGGAACTGGGTCCGCTGGACTACCTGGTGAACGCCGCCGGCGTGTTGCGATCCGGCCCGGTCCTCGGATACAGCGATCAGGATTGGGAGTTGACCTTCGACGTCAACGTCGGTGGGGTCTTCCATGTCAGCCGGGCCGTCACCCGGCGGATGGTCCGGCGCGGCTCGGGCGCGGTGGTGACCGTCGCGTCGAACGCGGCGCGGGTCCCCCGTTGGGACATGGCCGCGTACGCGGCGTCCAAAGCCGCGGCAACCAGCTTCACCCGCACCCTGGGCCTGGAACTGGCCCGGCACGGCATCCGCTGCAACATCGTCGCCCCCGGTTCGACCGAGACGGCGATGCTCACCTCGCTGTACGCGGGCGCCCCGGACGGTGACAGCGCGCGGGAGGCGGCCCGCCACTCCGTCGACGGGTCGCCGGCCACGTACCGGGTCGGCATTCCGCTCGGCAGGCTCGCCCAACCCGAGGACATCGCGCACGCGGTCCTCTTCCTGCTCTCCGAGCAGGCCTCGCAGATCACCCTGCACGACCTGGTGGTCGACGGCGGTGCCGCACTCGGCGCCTGACGGCCCCCACCGGCCCGCCCCCGGCACACCGGCCCGACCGCCGGAAGCGGCCGGCCACCGATCGACCGTTCGCCCCGGTGACACGTCCCCGGCCCATGCCGGCTGTTCCGGGACGTGTACCCCTTCCCTCTTCCGGAGATCACGATGGCCATACCCATGATCGACGCGTACCCCATGCCGAGGGAGGACGAGCTCCCCCGCAACGCCGCTCCCTGGACGATCGACCCCGACCGGGCGGTCCTGCTCGTCCACGACCTGCAGCACTACTTCCTGAATCCCTTCGGATACGGCCAACCGGCCACGGGACGTCAGCCGTTGACGGACCTGATGAACAACACACGGGCGCTGCGCGACCGGTTCGCGGCGATCGGCGCCCCCGTTGTCTACACCGCCCAGCCGGGCGGCATGAGCGACCGGGAACGCGGGTTGCTCAAGGACATCTGGGGCGCGGGAATGAGCGCCGACGAGGAGCAGCGCGCGATCCCCGACCGGATCGCCCCAGCCCCCGGGGACACGGTGCTCACCAAGTGGCGGCCCAGCGCCTTCTGCCGGACCGGACTGCTGGAGCTGATGCGGGAGCGGGGCCGCGATCAACTGGTGATCTGCGGGGTCTACGCGCACGTCGGCATCCTCATGACCGCGCACGAGGGGTTCTCCCACGACATCGAGACCTTCGTGGTGAGCGACGCGATCGCGGACTTCTCCGCCCTGCACCATCGAAAGACCCTGGAGTACGTCGCGGGCCGCTGCTCGGTCACACTGCCGACCCGGGTGGCGCTCACCGCTCTGGGGTCGGTCGCGCACCGCCGGGAGACCCGGCCCTTCGACGGACCGCCGGTGCCGGCCGCCGCACACCGGGGGGACATCTGATGGAGACCTCCTCACCGCTGTCCAGGGTGCTGGGCACCGACCCGCCTCCCTTCGCCCTGCTGCACCGGCCCGGTGCGACCGATCCGGGGAAGATCGACCTGCTGATCGGGGAGGTCGACTCATGTGAGCTGATCGCGGACATTCCCCTGTCGGAGACGGACCCGGGTTCGAGCGAGGACACCGGTGCCCGGCACGAGGTGCTCGCCCTGCTGCCCTACCGGCAGATCCGCGAACGAGGCTTCGCCTGTCCGGACGACGGCGCTCCGCTGCTCACGTTGCGCGTGGACGAGCAGGCGGTGTTGCCGTTCGACGAGGTCCTGGCCCGGTTGCCGGACCTGCCCATCGACATGGACGAAGGTCGTTTCGACGCCGACGACGAGGAGTACGCGGCGCGGGTGCGCCGCGTGGTCGCCGAGGAGATCGGCCGGGGCGCGGGCGCCAACTTCGTCCTCAAGCGGTCGTTCCTGGCGCGTGTCTCCGGCTGGTCGACCCGCACCGCGCTGTCCTTCTTCCGTCGGCTGGCCGGGCGCGACCCCGGCAGCCACTGGTCGTTCCTGGTGTACACCGGTGATCGCACGTTCGTGGGTGCCTCGCCGGAGCGACACGTCAGCCTGGACGCGTCCCGACTGGTGATGAACCCCATCAGCGGCACCTACCGCTATCCGGCGCAGGGCCCCGACCCGGGCGAGGTGCTCGACTTCCTGGCCGACCCCAAGGAGGCCAACGAGCTCTACATGGTGCTGGACGAGGAACTCAAGATGATGGGCCGGGTGTGCGACCTGGGCGGCCGGGTGACCGGGCCGGCGTTGAAGGAGATGGGCCGGCTCGCGCACACCGAGTACCTGATCGAGGGGCACAGCTCCCTGGACGTGAGGGAGATCCTGCGGGAGACGCTGCTGGCCCCCACGGTCACCGGTGGTCCGCTGGAGAGCGCCTGCGAGGTGATCAGCCGCCACGAACCCGAGGGGCGGGGCCACTACGCCGGCGTCGCGGCGCTGATCGGCCGCGACGCCGACGGTGCCCGCCGGATGGATTCGGCCATCCTCATCCGCACCGCCGAGATCGACGCGGACGGTCGGGTACGCATCCCCGTGGGGGCGACGCTCGTACGGGACTCCGATCCGGCCGGGGAGGCCGAGGAGACCCGGGCGAAGGCGGCCGGCCTGATCGAGGCGTTGCGCGCCCCGACCGGCGGCGGGGGACCGGTGCGACGCCGCGGGAGGCCGCTGGCCGCGCATCCCGAGGTGGCCGCCGCCCTCCTGGCGCGGAACACGCCGCTGGCCGGCTTCTGGTTCGAGCAACCGCACCGGCGCTCCAAGCCGCTGCCGCCGCTGCTCGGCCGTCGGGTGCTGGTGATCGACGCGGAGGACGCGTTCACCGCGATGGCCGGACACCTGCTCCGGTCACAGGGCCTCCGGGTGGAGGTACGGCGGCACGATGAGCCGTTCGAGCCGGACGCGTACGACGTGGTGATCGTGGGTCCCGGACCCGGCGACCCACGGGAGCCGGACGACCCGAAGATCGCCCGGTTGCGCGGGGTGACCACCGACCTCCTGCGCCGGGGCACCCCGTTCCTGTCCGTCTGTCTGGGGCACCAGGTGCTCAGCACACTCCTGGGGTTGCCGCTGGTCCGGCGGCCGGTGCCCGGTCAGGGCGTACAGCGCACGATCGAGTGCTTCGGCCGCACGGAGCCGGTGGGCTTCTACAACACCTTCGCCGCGCACAGCCCGCGGGACACCTTCACCTGCCCGGAGCGGAAGGGCGTGGTGCGGGTGTACCGGGAGCCGTGCGGCGAGGTACACGCGTTGCGCGGGCCCGGTTTCGCCTCGGTGCAGTTCCATCCGGCGTCGGTGCTGACGCGGCGCGGCCCCGAGTTGCTGGGGGAACTGATCGCCGAACTACTCGGAGAGGTAACCGCCGGGAATCGACGGGCCGTTGCCCCGGAGATGCTACCTGCATAACGTTTTCACCGGTAACACGAGGGTCTCCTCTCCGGCCGTGACCGGCACCCCTCGCTCCCCTCTGCCACTCCTCCTCGTCGGCCCGTCGGTCGACGCATCCCGGAAAGGACCCGTCCGATGCGCTTCGACAACATCTGGATCGCCGGCACCGGAGGCACCCTCGGCGCCCTCGAACCGGTCGCGGTGGCGGTGGCCGAGGGGGCGTACTCCCCCGACGCCGCCGAGAGCACCGGCATGACCAGCTACGCGCGCTCCGAGGAGGCACCGCCCCACATGGCGGTCACCGCGGGCCGGTTGGCGATCAAGGAGGCCCGGGAGCGGGGGATCGTGGTGGGCCCGGACACCGTGCACCTGCACAGTCACGGGCACTTCCAGGGCATCGACATGTGGCCGGCCGCCTGCTGGATCGCCCGGGAGTTGCTCGGCGGCACGCTCGACACGATGCCGATGACGGTGAACGCCTGGTCCAACGGTTCGCTGGCCACGCTCGACGTGGCCGCCGCGACCCTGACCGCCCGCCCGGAGGTGCCATCCGCGCTGATCACCATGGCGGACCGCTTCGCCCCGCCCGCCGACCGCTGGCACACCTCGCCCGGCATGGTCTTCGGTGACGGCGCCGCGGCCGGGGTGGTCACCCGTGACAGCGGGCGGATGCGGCTGCGGTCGTTGGTGAGCCGTACCGACACCGTGCTGGAGGGCCTGTCGCGTGGCACGGAGCCGTTCCGTACCGCGCCCGAGGGGTGGCAGCCCGACATGCGGCGTCGAACCCGGGAGTTCCTGGCCACCGGTGAGATCTCGCTGAAGGACGTGTTCACCAGGACCGCCGAGTGCACCCGGGCCGTGGTGGACCGGGCGCTGGCGGAGGCCGGGGTCGGTCCCGACGAGGTCGACTGGTTCCTGACGCCGTTCGTCGGTCGCACGCTCCACCACGACAGCTTCGTCCGCCCCCTGCCCGACCTCCGTCCGCGCAACACCCTGCGGGAGCTCGGCCTCACCATCGGCCACCTCGGTCCCTGCGACCAGTTGTACGGCCTCGACCACCTGCTCCGGAACGAGCTGCTGAACCCCGGCGACCGGGTCCTGGTGCTCGGCACCGGCATGGGGTTCACCTTCTCCGCCGCCGTCCTCACGGCAGACGGCCTCTGACCGGTCCCCGGCCGACGCCCCACCCGGTCCGGCAACCCCGGCCGATCGCTCACGCACACCTGTCCCGCACCATCCGCCCAAGGAACGGAAGAGACCACATGAGCCTCGACACCGCGTACCTGGCCCCGGTGCCGCCGAGCCCCGGTTCCCGGACGGCACCGCCCCCGATCCCGGCC
>NZ_VKHS01000569.1 GCF_014141525.1 Streptomyces calidiresistens | reverse complement strand
GGGCCGGTGGGCCGGCGGGAGCGGTGGCCGGGACGGGAGGAGCGGCCGATCCGCTCGCTCCCCCGGGAGCGGTCGACTGCCCCGGCGAACCGTTCGGCTCGGAAGAGGAGCCGTTGTCCCCGCTCGCCCGGGCGAGCCGGCCGACGACCAGGCCGGTCAGTGCGGCACCGGCGAGGAAGGCACCGGGCCGCCGTCGGGCGAATCGACGCAGGTCGTGCAATACGCCCTCCATGCCCTGGTGGTCCAGGTACTCGGCGGCGCGTTGCCCACGTCGCGCGGTGCGGGCCACCATCGTGCGAGCCGGGGATTCCTCCCGCCCGTGCTCCGCCATGTCGGCCAGGTCCTCGGCCCACCTGCGCAGGGTCTCGGCGGCCCGGCGGGTCTGTTCGTCCGCCTCCTCCGTCACCCGCGTCCGCATGTCCCGAACCACGGTGTCGGCCTGGTGCCGTGCCTCTTCCACGACCGCGCCGACCTCGTGTCCGGCCGTTTCCATCGTTTTCTCCGCCGCCTGTCCGGCGACATGGGCCGTGGCGGAGGCCTCTTCCCTCGCCTCCTGCCCGACGACCCGCGCCCGTCCGGTGGCGTCCGTGGGCTCACCGCTCATGGGTCCCTCCCGTTCGGGGACACGGCGCGGTCGCGCTCCGATCGGTGGGTCCGTGCTTTCCGACCCGCCCCGGAGACGACCAACTGCCGCTGACCCCTCGGTATCGGTACTCGATCCTTGCTCTGATCGCGTGACCGAAAAGTCATGGAAAAAACCCTTGCATAATGGAATATTCTGAAAATTTCCCATTGGGTCGGGCGGGCATGGGTCGGGCCGCCGGGTAACCCCTCGTGGGCTCCTCAAACGCCGCCTCGGCGGCCTCTCACCACGCGCTCCCGGTTTCCGGCCTCCCCCGGTGGTGGGGCAGGGGGCGGCCCACCGTCCCGAGCCCCGAAATCCCCGGTCCCCGGCCGCGGGCGCGAGGGGTCCGGACGAAAAACGGCCGGGTCCCGGGTGGTGGCGCCCGTACAAGGGGCGCCACCACCCGGGACCCGGCTCGGTCCGTGGTGTCGGTCAGCGCCTGCGGCGACCCGCCCAGGCGGTCCGCCCGGCCCCGACCCCCGCCAGGTGCAGGGCCACCAGCGTCAGCCCCACGAGCATGAGTCCGGTGGCGCTGAAGATCGCCTCGGTCGCGGTGCCGGTGGCGTGGATGATGAAGGCGATGCCGAAGAGTACGGCGGCCACCAATGCGAGCACGGGCCTCTCCTTTCCTCGCGGCGTCCCACGCCGGAAAAGCGGGGATTCACCGTGGCGAACGGATGCCCCGTACGCGCCCGTTCACGCCGGACCGGTCCCAAAGCGGCACGTCGTCAACACCGTTGGCATCCCCACCGCGGAACTCGGCGCGGACACCGGGCCGGATCCGGAGGGTCATTCCTCCGCGTTCCCCGCCGGGCGCCCACGGCAGCAGGGACCCCGGCCGCCGCGGTCGGCTGCACGGACATCACGCCGTGCACGCGGGAGAGAGCGAAGGCCCGTTCCGCCTCGTGCGGGTGGTACCGGACATCGGGGAAGGACGGCTCGGGCTCCGGGTCGCCGAGGGTGCGGACGGTTCGGTTGCCCGGGACGGCGAGGTACTCGGCCGTGACGACCGCACCGGTGTCGATGGCGGGGGCCACCCGGTGGAGGTCTGTGGCCGACCGGTGCTTTCGCGTACCCGACGGCGGGTTCCTCGGCGTCCGTGTCCGGGGCATCCCGCTGTCGAAGGGGGCGGGTTCCGGCGCGGACGGCGGTGTCGTGTGCAGTCGGTCGGCCGGTACCGGTGGGACACCCGGACGGCGACATCGCGTGTTCGGCTGTGCCCGATCTGCTTGTGGCGGGCAGCCCCACCGAGGGCCCGCCTTCCGACCGGCACGGCGTCCGGGAGCGACGAAGACCCCGACCGCTGAGCGGTCGGGGTCTTCGTTCAGCCCGGTGAGAGCTGGAGCGGAGGATACGAGATTCGAACTCGTGAGGGTGTGAACCCAACACGCTTTCCAAGCGTGCGCCCTAGGCCTCTAGGCGAATCCTCCGCGAAGCACGATACACAACCCGGGGGCGTGGTCGCGAATCCGATGCCGCTCCGCGCCCCGGTCGCCGAGGGCGGCGGTGACCTGCCCACCCGTCTCCGGTCGCCGACGCCCACCGGCCGCCGACCCACCCGGCCGGGTGGGGACCGGGCGCTCCCGGTGATCGGGTAGGCTGGGCGCAGCCCCTCACGCGGCGCTATCCAACTGAACTCCCCCAGGGCCGGAAGGCAGCAAGGGTAGGTTGGCTCTGGCGGGTGCGTGGGGGGCCCTTGTCGTTCCCCGACCTCCCCCGCTCCGGAACCCCGGCACCGGCTCCGGGGCGACAGGCGGCGGAACGGGGGCGTGCGCCCGCCCCGGGGCGGGGCCCGCTGTCGGTGCGGACCGATATCGTCGGAGTCGTGTCGTCCCTCGCGCTGTACCGCCGCTACCGTCCCGAGACCTTCGCCGAGGTCATCGGGCAGGAGCACGTGACCGCCCCGCTGCAGCAGGCGCTGCGCAACAACCGGGTCAACCACGCCTATCTCTTCAGCGGCCCCCGCGGCTGCGGCAAGACGACCAGCGCCCGCATCCTGGCCCGCTGCCTGAACTGCGAGCAGGGCCCCACCCCCACCCCCTGCGGGGAGTGCCGCTCCTGCCTCGACCTGGCGCGCAACGGCCCCGGCTCGATCGATGTCATCGAGATCGACGCCGCCTCCCACGGCGGTGTGGACGACGCCCGCGAACTGCGGGAGAAGGCCTTCTTCGGCCCCGCCTCCAGCCGTTGGAAGATCTACATCATCGACGAGGCGCACATGGTGACCTCGGCGGGCTTCAATGCCCTGCTCAAGGTCGTCGAGGAGCCGCCGGAGCACCTGAAGTTCATCTTCGCCACCACCGAGCCGGAGAAGGTCATCGGGACCATCCGCTCGCGCACCCATCACTACCCGTTCCGGTTGGTGCCGCCGGGCACCCTGCGCGACTACCTGGCGCAGGTGTGCGAGACGGAGGCCATCCCCGTCGATCCCGCCGTGCTGCCGCTCGTGGTGCGCGCGGGCGCCGGCTCGGTGCGCGATTCGATGTCGGTGATGGACCAGCTCCTCGCCGGGGCGGGTGAGGAGGGCGTCACCTACGCGATGGCGACCGGTCTCCTCGGCTACACCGACGGTGCGCTCCTCGATCGCGTCGTCGACGCCTTCGCCGCCTCCGACGGCGCGGCGGCCTTCGAGGTCGTCGACCGCGTGGTGGAGGGCGGTCACGACCCCCGCCGTTTCGTCGCCGACCTGCTGGAGCGGTTGCGCGACCTGGTGATCCTCTCCGCCGTACCGGACGCCGCGGAGAAGGGCCTGCTCGACGTGCCGGCCGATGTCCTGGAGCGGATGACCGCGCAGGCCTCCTCGCTGGGTCCCGCCCGCCTCGCCCGGGCCGCCGATCTGGTCAACACCGGCCTGGGCGAGATGCGCGGCGCGACCTCCCCCCGGCTGCAGCTGGAGCTGATCTGTGCCCGGGTGCTCCTGCCGGCGGCCTACGGCGACGAGAGCGCCCTGCTCAGCAGGCTGGAGCGATTGGAGGCCGGCGCGAGCGCCGCGTTCGCCGCCCCGGCTCCCGCCGCGCCCGCGGCGCCCCCCGTGCCTGTCTCTTATACA
>NZ_VKHS01000568.1 GCF_014141525.1 Streptomyces calidiresistens | reverse complement strand
GGCCGGTGGGCTCGGGGGTCATGCGGCGGTGTTCTCCTGGTTCTCCCGGTTCCGACTGTCGGCGGGGGCCGGGGTCGCGGGGGCCCCGGCGGCGTCCCGGGGTGCGTCCGGCCGGCCGGGGCGGTGGGCGGCGATCCGGGCGAAGTCCTCGACGGTCAGCTCCTCGCCGCGCGCCCGGGGCCCGACCCCGGCGGCGACCAGGGCGGCCTCGGCGGCGGCCGACGAGCCCGCCCACCCGGACAGCGCCGAGCGCAGCATCTTGCGGCGCTGCGCGAAGGCGGCGTCCACCACCGCGAAGACCTCCTCGCGGCTCGCGGTGGTCTGCGGCGGATCCCGCCGCTCCAGGGCGACCAGCCCGGAGTCCACGTTCGGGGCGGGCCAGAACACCGAGCGACCGATGGCGCCCGCCCGGCGGGCCCGCGCGTACCAGGCGGCCTTGACCGAGGGCACCCCGTAGACCCGGGAGCCGGGGGCGGCGGCCAGCCGGTCGGCGACCTCCGCCTGCACCATCACCAGCGCCCGCTCCAGGCTCGGGAAGGTCGCCAGCATGTGCAGCAGGACCGGCACCGCCACGTTGTACGGCAGGTTCGCCACCAGGGCGGTGGGGGCGGGGCCGGGCAGGTCGGTGACGCGCATCGCGTCCCCGTGCACCAGCGCGAAGCGGTCGGCCAGGTGCGGGAGCCGGGCGGTGACGGTGGCGGGCAGCGCGGCGGCCAGCGTGTCGTCGATCTCCACGGCGGTGACGTGCGCGGCGGCGGGCAGCAGGGCCAGGGTCAGCGAGCCCAGGCCGGGTCCCACCTCGACCACGGTGTCCCCGGGGCGCAGGTCGGCGGCGCGCACGATGCGGCGCACGGTGTTGGCGTCGATGACGAAGTTCTGGCCGCGCTGCTTGGTGGGTCGCACGCCGAGCGCCGCCGCGAGTTCACGGACGTCCGCCGGGCCCAGCAGCCCGTCGGCGCCCGCGCCGGGTGCGGCGTCGTCCCGTTCCGAAGTCATGCCGGCAGTCTACGGGCGCGCGGGTGCCCGCCCGGTCGGGCGGCGGCCGACCCCCGTCACGCGGTGGGGGCGGGGAACGCGCGGCGGGAGTTGTCGGCGATGTGCCGGGCCAGCTCCGTCTCCTCCAGCCCCAGCACGCCCGCCATCGCCCGCAGGGTGTGGGGAATCAGGTGCGGCGCGTTGGGGCGGCCCCGGAACGGCGCCGGGGTCAGGAACGGCGCGTCGGTCTCCACCAGCAGCAACTCCGGCGGGCAGACGGCCAGCGCCTCGCGCAGCGACTCGGCGCTGCGGAAGGTGACGTTGCCCGCGAAGGACAGGAACCAGCCGCGCTCCGCGCAGTGCCGGGCCATCGCCGCGTCCCCGGAGAAGCAGTGGAAGACGGTGCGCGGCGGGGCGCCCTCCTCCTCCAGCACCCGCAGCACGTCGTCGTGGGCGTCCCGGTCGTGGATGACCAGGGTGCGGTCCAGCTCCCCGGCCAGGGCGATGTGCCGGCGGAAGGACCGCTCCTGGGCCGCCCGCCCCTCCGGGCCGGTGCGGAAGTGGTCCAGCCCGGTCTCGCCGACGGCGCGCACCTGCGGCAGCGCGGCGAGTTCGGCGATCTCCTCCAGCGCGGCGTCCAGTGCGGCCGGGCCGTGCTCCAGCTCCAGGCGGGGCGCCTCGTTGGGGTGCAGGGCGACCCCCGCCCACACCCGGTCGGGGTGCTCGGTGGCGGTCTTCACCGCCCAGTGGGCGCGCTCGACGTCGCAGCCGATCTGCACCACCCGCTCCACGCCGACGGCGGCGGCCCGCTCCAGGGCGAGCGCCGGCTCGGTCTCCTGCATGTCGAGGTGGGTGTGCGAGTCGACGACGGGGACGGCCAGCGGCTCGGGGAGCGGGGGGATCTCCGCCCGTGCGGCGCGGGCGGCCTTGGACTGCGGCATGGGGCCGAGTCTACGACCGGCCCGGCGACCGACCGGCACCGTACGGGCACGGCGCGGTCACGGGCGGCCGGCGCGCACCGGTCAGATCCTCTTGCCCGGGGCCGGACGCGGCACCCCCTCCAGGGCGCGTTCGAGCCGCTCCACCGTCCCCGAGCGCATCAGCCGGATCCGTCCGCCGCCGCAGTCGGGGCAACGGGGCCGGCTCAGTGGCGAGGGAACCCGTTCCCCGTCGGCGAAGTACAGCACGAAGGGTGCCCCGACGGGATCGACGTGGTGCTCGATGCTGTAGGTGCGCTCCCAGCCGTGACCACAGCTCAGGCACGCGAAGGCGTATGACTCGGTGACCGTCTCGCGGTGGGTGTCCCTCATCGACCCCTCCCGGGGCTCCGTACGGCGCCGGCGGCGGGACGACGGACCGGCGCCCCGGGGGGCACGCCCGCACGGGAACCCGACACCACGGGCGTCGGGGCGGGCGGCGAACCCGGGAACCACTACCGGCCCGTTTCGCCCCGCTCATCACCATTATGCCCGTCCTTCTTCGCGGCGACCACCGCGTCGAAGACCTCTCTCTTGGGCCGACCGGCCGCCTTCGCGACCTCCGCGATGGCCTCCTTGCGCCGGGTGCCGCCGGCCTCCAGCGCCGCCACCCGGCGGGCCAGCTCGGCGGGCTCCGGGGGCGCGGCGGAGGACGGGTCGGCGCCGCGCACCACGATCGTGATCTCGCCGCGCACCCCCTCCCCGGCGCGGGCCGCCAGCTCGGCGAGGGTGCCGCGCAGGACCTCCTCCCAGGTCTTGGTCAGCTCCCGACAGACCGCCGCCTCCCGGTCTGGGCCGTAGACCTCGGCCATCGCGGTCAGGGTCGCGGCGAGCCGGTGCGGGGCCTCGAAGAAGACCATGGTGCGGGTCTCCCCGGCGCTCTCCCGCAGCCGGGCCAGGCGTTCGCCCGGGCGGCGCGGGGGGAAGCCCTCGAAGCAGAAGCGGTCCACCGGCAGGCCGGAGACGGCCAGCGCGGTGAGCACCGCCGACGGTCCCGGCACGGCCGTCACCCGCACGCCGCGTTCCACGGCCCCGGCCACCAGCCGGTAGCCGGGGTCGGAGACCGACGGCATCCCGGCGTCGGTGACCAGCAGCACCCGGGCGCCCGCGACCAGTTCCTCGACCAGTTCGGGCGTGCGGGCGGCCTCGTTGCCCTCGAAGTAGGAGACCACCCGGCCGGTGATCCGCACGTCCAGGTCGCGGGTGAGGCGGCGCAGCCGGCGGGTGTCCTCGGCGGCGACCACGTCGGCGCGGGCCAGTTCGACGGCGAGGCGGGGCGGGGCGTCGGTGGGGTCGCCGATGGGGGTGCCGGCGAGCACGAGCAGGCCGCCGTCCGGCTCGGGGCCGGGTCCCGGTTCCGGGCCCCCGGTCCCCGCCGGCTCCGCGGTCCCGGCGGGGTCCCCGGGCCCCTCGGGCCCCTCCTGCCCCTCGGACGCCCCGGAGGCAGCGGCGCCGTCCCGGGCGTCGTACCGCTCCCGGGCGTCGCCGTGGTCGTCGCCGTCGTCGCCGTCCCGTCCCGTCCGTTCCCGCACGTCCCTCTCCTCCTCCGCCGTCACATCCGTCATCCTCCCGGGCCCGCCGGACACCGGATGACAAGATGGGCCGGGTGAGCGGAGCGAACCGGAACGGCGGCCCGGTGGCGGGAACGAGCGGCGACGGCGCCACGGCGGCCACGGGGCCCCGGTGACCGGCGGCCCGGGGCCGCCGGTCACCGGGGCCCCGT
>NZ_VKHS01000567.1 GCF_014141525.1 Streptomyces calidiresistens | reverse complement strand
GGCGTGGGGGTGGGGGAAGGGGCCCTCGTGCGGGCCACCGTGACCATGATCAGCAGGATGCATCGACACCCCGGCTCCCGGCTCGGGGAGCCGTCCCGGTGGGCGACCGGGGAACCACCGGCGGAACGACCGCGCCCGGGCGTTCCGCGATCTCGTCGCGCAGTTCGCGGAAGGCGTCGGCCACCGCGTCGGGGACCTCCATCATCGCCACGTGGCCGACGGAGGGCAGGGCGAGCACCCGGGAGTCGCGGAAGGCGATCGCGGCCCGGCGGGCCATCCGGAAGGCCACCAGGCGGTCCCGGCCGCCGTAGATCAGGAGGGTCGGTGCCAGGACCCGTTCCGCCTGTCGCCACAGGGACTGCTGACCGCCCAGCGTGTAGGCGTGGAAGAGCCCGGCGGCACTCCGTCCCAGGGAGTCCCAGAACCAGGGCAGGGCCTGGCGGCGTTCCTGTTCGGCCACGGCCACGGCGAGTTCGTGTTCGGTGATCCGCGCCGGGTCGCCGTAGCACAGCCGCAGCACGTCGCGGGCGCGCCGCTCAGCCGGGTAGTCCCGGGTGAGACGGCCCATGAGCCGGGTGGCGCCGGGGGCGCCGAGCAGCGCGGTGGGCACGACGGTGCGCTGGGGACGCAGTTCGGGGAGGGCGGGCGAGATCAGCGTCAACGACCGCACCAGATCCGGGCGCTGCGCGGCGACCCGGGTGGCCGCGGCGCCGCCGAGGGAGTTGCCGAAGAGGTGCACCGGTCCGCGTCCGGACGCCTCCAGGCAACGGATCACCCGTCGGGCGTGGGCGGGGACGGAGTAGTCGCCGTCCCCCGGTGGCGGGGAGGCGCCGAAGCCGGGGAGGTCGAGCGCCTCGCAGTCGACGTCACCGGCCAACCGCTCCATCAGGGAGGACCAGTTGCGGGAGGATCCCCCCAGACCGTGGACGAAGAAGGCCGGTTCGGCGTCGTCCCGGACCGCCGCGCGGCGGCGGACCGCCACGACGGCGCCGGGCAGCGCCCTCGGGCGGAAGGTCTCGCCCTCCCGCACACCGGGCCAGTCCTCCGTCATGGCCGCCGCCTCGTACCGCTGCTGCCGGGTCGATGACATGCCGCAATATTACGAGCCCGTCACGTTCCCGCCGAAGGGCCACCGGGAAGGTTTCCGCGCGGATTTCGGGGAAGTCGGGGGGAACCACCGACCCCCCTCCTCGGCGAATCACCACAAAGAGGGGCACTCCGGGCCGGGGTCGGTGTCCGCCCCGGATCGGTCCGCGACGGGACCCGGGGGAATCCCGCCATTCGGGCGGGAGGTCCCCCGAACGGGCATGGTCCGGAACCGGCGGGGCAGACGAGGCGCGGGGCCCGGGCCCCTTCCGGCGGACCCGGTGTGCGAACCGACCCGGCCCGTCCGACGCGGACGGAGGGCGGATCCCGGCCGCGACCGCCCGGAGAACGCTCCCGGGAACGCGGGGGCCACCGCGCCGGTGGCCTTCCCCATCGACGTCACCGGAGGTGCAGTGCCATGCCGATCGACCCCACCGACCCGGAGACCATCGAGGAAATCGAGGAACTGGAGGGGCTGGAGGGAAATGGCGCCGTAGCGGCCCCGCAGGATGTGGAGGCCCCCCTGGCGGACGCCTTCGAACAACGCGCGGAGGTGTTCACCGCCCGGGACGAACCGCTGGTCGCCGCCGGCGACGAGGTGAATCCCGCGGATCTGGCGGAGCAGGCCCGGGTGGTCGAGCAGGAGGACGAGGACTACCGCTGACCGGCCCCGCGCCCCCGCTCCCGGCGCCCCCCGGGGCGGGGGCGGCCGTCCACCCATCGGACCACCCGGGTCGCGGGCACGCGCGACGGGGTTACCCGAACGTACGATGTGCTGGCCGGACCGGACCGATCCGGTCGGGACGGCCCCGACGCACCGCGCGTCGGCCATCGAGCAACCGGGAGGCGGCGTGACAGCCATGGAGCAGACCGAGGCCCGCCCGCGCGGTACCCGCCTGCCGCGAGTGGCCCGACGGAACCAACTGCTGGGCGCCGCCCGGGAGGTCTTCGTCGCCCAGGGGTACCACGCGGCGGCGATGGACGACATCGCGGACCGGGCGGGCGTGAGCAAGCCCGTGCTGTACCAGCACTTCCCCGGCAAGCTGGAGCTCTACCTCGCCCTGCTGGACCAGCACTGCGAGGCGCTGGTCCAGGCCGTGCGCCGGGCCCTGGCCTCGACCACGGAGAACAAGCAGCGGGTGGCGGCCACCATGGACGCCTACTTCGACTACGTCGAGCAGGAGGGCGGCGCCTTCCGCCTGGTCTTCGAGTCGGACCTGACCAACGAGCCGGCCGTCCGGGAGCGGGTGGACCGGGTCTCGATGGACTGCGCCGAGCTGGTCAGCGCGGTCATCGCGGAGGACACCGACCTGCCGGAGGAGCAGTCCAAGCTGCTGGCGGTCAGCATGTGCGGGATGGCCCAGATCACCGCCCGGCACTGGGTGGCCTCGGGTCGTCGGGTGCCGCGCGAGGTGGCCAAGAGCCTGACCTCCTCGCTCGCGTGGCGGGGCATCGCCGGCTTCCCGATGCAGTCCCAGGGCTGACCCGATGCAGTCCCAGGGCTGACCCGGGGCCGACCCGGGGCCGACCCGGGGCCGACCCGGGGCCCCGGCCGGCGCGCCCCCGGCGGGGTTCCACCGGGGCCTCCACGAGGGCCTCCGCCGGGTCCCCGGGCGCGTGTTCGCTGTCGGCGTGGGGCCGTTCCGCCGGGTCGGCGACCGCGCCCGGCTACGCTGACCCCTGTACGGCGGCGCGGCACAGCGCCCCCATCAGGGATCATGCGGAGGGACCAAGCCGTGGAGATCAAGATCGGCGTACAGCACACGCCGCGTGAGATCACGCTGGAGAGCAACCAGTCGACCGACGAGGTCGAGAAGGTCGTCGCGGAGGCCCTCGCGGGCGAGTCGCGGCTGCTGAGCCTGACGGACGAGCGCGGCCGGAAGGTGCTGGTCCCGGCCGACCGTCTGGCCTACGTGGAGATCGGGGAGCCGACGGTCCGCAAGGTGGGCTTCGGCGCCATCTGAGGCCCTCGGACCCCGGTGTTCCCCGATGACCCGGGGAACACCGGGGTCACCCGGGTCACCCGACCCCACCGGGGTCACCCGGATCACGCGGCGGTCGAGGGAATGTCACGAAATTCCATCGACCGCCGTTTGCCGTGCTCCCGTCGCGGGGTAGTACGGGGAGGTCCGAGTCCGTGCTCGGATCGAACCGGCCGCACGGGAGGGAGCCGCGGATGCCGCCGATGCTCTGGGAGACACCGATCGCGCTGCTGATCGGGCTGCTCGTCGCCGTGTCCGCCACGCGGTGGCGGCCGAGTGGCTTCCCCCTGCACCGCCTGGTGTGGGCGACCGGGCCGGGTGCCGCCCTGGTCGGGTGGGCGCTGGGCCGGGGCATCCTGGGGCAGGGCCACAGCGCGGCCACCCTGGCGGTCTCGCTGACGGTCAGCGTCGTGCTGGTCTCCCTGCTCTTCCGGTCCGGTTCCACCGCTCCCGCCGGGCGTCCCCGGGAGACCCGGGCGGTCTGAGCGAGGGCGGCGGATCGCGTCGCTCCCCCCTCCGGGGCACCCGGCGTGTCCGGTGTATCCACCACCCGGATTACCCTGAGGAAGTTCGCCCCGCCTTCCCCTCCCGGAGACGCCCGTGTCCCCCACCGG
>NZ_VKHS01000566.1 GCF_014141525.1 Streptomyces calidiresistens | reverse complement strand
GCGGGTGGGTGTCGAACAGGGGGTCAGGCCCCCGCCGGTGGGGCCGGATCGGACCGGGCGAGCCGGACGGCACGGTCGGCGAGGGCGCGGGCGAGGGAGACGGCCCCCGGGAGGAGCCCCGTCCAGTCGTCCACCACCGTTCCGAGGTAGCCGGCCCGCGCGAGTTCCAACAGGTCACGATCCGACCCCCGGAGCGTGGGGGCGATGATCCGGGCGGCGACGTCCTTCGGGACGATCCGGCCGGTCTCCAGCGTCACGAGGACGCGGGCGAGGGTGAGCAGGACGTTCCTCTCGTCCCCCTGGATCTCCGCCGGGAGGGCGGGGGTCACGGCGAGGGAGGCGGCGCGGAGCCGGTGGGGCGAGGGCGGGACGAGAACGTCACCGAGCGGCGGGCCGTACAGGACATGGTGCGCGGCATGGGCGGTGGCCAGGAGAATCACGAGGTCGGGGTCCTCCGCCGGCCGGGGCATCCGACCGGCGAGCAATTCCTCGCGGAGCCACTCGCCGTACAGGAAGTCACGGATGGGCCACTCGCTCCGGGACGGGGCCCCGCCCTCCGCGACGAGGCCGGTCAGTTCGACGGGACGGCGATGGGCCGCGTCGGGGAATCGCTCGGCGTGACCGCGCCATCCGGAGATTCCCAGCAGGAGCCGGACGAGTTCCGCGCGTTCGGGCCCGCTGAGCGACCGGCGGGTGAGCATGAGCAGGTCCACGTCGCTGTCGGGCCGCAGCCCGCCGGTGACCGCCGAACCGTACAGGTACAGCCCCACGACCCCGCCCGGGTCCTCCCGGCGCAGGTGCTCCGTGACGGGGCCGATCAGCCCGTTCACGACGCCTCCCGGGGCGGGGCCGGGAACGCGCCGGCGCCCCCCGGGGCCCCGTGGGAGCAGGGTCGCGAGCAGGTCGGCGAAGGTCGGCCGGTGACGGGGCTTCCTCACGGGGGCATCGTCCCGGGAAGGGGGACGCGGTGCCCGGCTTTTCACCGCTCGCCGCGGCTCCGCGTCGCGACGTCGGCGGGCGGGAGGGCCGGTCGCTCCGCCGTGAGGCGGCGCAGTTCGTCGGCCGGGTAGGGGGTGCCGGCGGGATCGTCGAGCATGCGGAGGACGAAGTCGGTCATCACGACGGTGACCGCCGCGTGGCGGGTGACGATCCCGGCGACCGCGTCCGACAGCCCTTCGGGGCGGGCGCCCGCGGCGCAGGCCCGGACCACCTCCGCCGCGTCCCTCACGCCGAGCCCGAGGAACATCCACAGCAGCCGGTTCACCAGGTACGACATCGCGTAGCAGGGATCGTGGTCGCGGTGCAGGTCGAGGAAACGGGCGTGGTCGGGGGAGAGCCGGAAGCGGGAGGAGAGGGACAGCCCGTGGTCGGTGAAGTGCAGGCGCCGGCCGTCGGTGAGGACGTTGCCGAAGTGGGTGTCGAAGTGGAGGAGCCCGCGGGCGTTCATGGCCAGGGTGCCCGTGAGGAGTTCCCGTTCCACCATCAGACAGGCCGCGTCGGCGATGTCGCCGCCCTCGCGGACCCGGTCGCCCAGCCACCGGTGGAGGTCCTGTGGAACGTATTCGAGGAAGAGGACCAGGCTCGCCCCGGCGGTCGCCATCTCCTCCAGCCGTCGGCGGACCCCGGCCGCGCCGCCCCACCGGGCGACGGTCCGGTCGATGTCGGCCAACTCCCCGGGCAGGGGCGGGGCCGGTTCGGGCAGTACGCGCCAGTGGTGCAGCAGGGGGAACCGGGGGTCCTCACCGCCGAGCACCCACTCGTGGGTCATGACGTGGGCGGCCAGCTCCCGCCAGGCCCCGAACCCCGGGCCGCCCGCGCCGTAGTGGCAGAAGGCGGGCAGGTCGAAGAGGTCGGCGGTGGACCGCAGGTTCTCCGGGCGCAGTTCGGTGCCGGTGAGCGGGATCCGTTTGACGAAGACGGGGACGCCGTCGATCCCCAGGAGCGCCGAGCGTCCGCCGATGCCGGTGCCGAGGGGCTTCGCCGCCGCCACCCGCGCGGCCAACTCGGTGTCGTCGCACCGGGCCAGGGCGGTGGAGGCGGTGTCGTGCGAGGCCAGGCGGGCGCGGTGCCCTGCCCCGGGGTCCCCGGGGCTCTCCGGTTCCCGCGTGGTCTCCCTCATCGGTACCCCTCCCGTCCCGGTGGGGCGGTCGTCGCGCCGGTCCCGTTCCGGTGGCGGGCCCCGATGCCCCGTCACCGGACCCTACGGGATCGGTCGGTGACGGATCCGGGGCGTGGTCGGTGCTCCGGGGGACGTCGCGCTTCCGCCGGCCGGGTGAGGCGGTGATCACACGGGTGACGGCGGTCCGGATGGGGGAAGAAGGGGGCGGGACGGTCGTGCGCGCCGGGCGGAATCCCTCGTCAGGGCCGTGCGGAGCGGGTCGAGGCCCAACCGTGACCGACGTGACGGAACGGTTACGGCCCTTTCCGCGTTCTACGGGGTGGACTACCGTGCTGTCTTTGCCAAAGTATTACTCTGGACGCTAGGTCGTACCGTCAGCGGCCATGGAGGAGTGAGATGAGGAGCAGTAACCCGGTCTTCACGCGTCGGGGGTTCAGTCAGGGCGGCGGGTACGCCGGTTTCAACGCCGGCCCGCAGGCGCAGACCGGGAATCCCTACGCGCAGCCGAGCAACCCGTACGCGCAGCCCACCAACCCCTACGCGCAGACCCTGGACCCGAACACGGGTCAGCCGGTCGCTCCCGCCGGCGCCCCCGGGGTCATGACGATCGACAGCGTCGTCTCCCGGACCGCCCTGACCCTGGGCACCGTGGTGGCCTTCGCCGCCGTGGCGTGGATCACCGACCTGCCGATGGCCATCGGCTTCCTCTGCGCCCTGGTCGGTATGGGGCTGGCGCTGTGGCAGTCCTTCAAGCGCGAGCCCTCCCCGACGCTGATCCTGGCCTACGCCGCCGTCGAGGGTCTGTTCCTCGGCGCGATCAGCAACATGATCAACCAGTGGGCCCCCGGCGCCGCCATGCAGGCCGTGCTGGGCACCATGGCGGTCTTCGCCGGTGTGCTGTTCATGTACAAGCAGCGCATCATCAAGGTCAACGCGCGCTTCACCAAGTTCGTGATGGCCGCCGCGGTCGGCTTCGTGCTGCTGATGGCCGTCAACCTGATCGTCGCCCTGATCGGTGGCGGTGACGGCCTGGGTCTGCGTTCCGGCAGCCTCGGCATCATCTTCGGTGTGATCGGCATCATCCTCGGTGCCTGCTTCCTCGCCCTGGACTTCAAGATGGTCGAGGACGGCGTCGCCTACGGGGCGCCGGAGAAGGAGTCCTGGCTGGCCGCCTTCGGTCTGACCCTCACCCTGGTGTGGATCTACCTGGAGTTCCTGCGGCTGATCGCCATCCTGCAAGGCGAATGACGCGCGGGCGACCCGTCCGCCCGGCTCCCCGGTTCACGGGGACGGGCGGCGCCCCCGGGTCGCGCGTGGTCGAGGGCCGAGGGCCCGCCCGGTTCCGGGCGGGCCCTCGCCGCGTTTCCGGGAGGACGCGCCGCGCCGCCCGCGCCCTCGGCGCGGAGGTCCCGCCCGGCACCACCGGCCGCGGCCCCGCCCGGGCCGTTCCCGGCTGCCGGAGCGCGCCGTTCCCGGGTCCCGTCGGCCGCCGGCCGGGGCCCGTCACCGCGCGGACCCCGTCGGTGGGGCGGCGATAGCCTTCGTGGCGTGCGCACCGATCACCCCACCCCGCCCGGAGG
>NZ_VKHS01000565.1 GCF_014141525.1 Streptomyces calidiresistens | reverse complement strand
CCCCGGCCCGATTCCCCCGGCCCGGCGCCGCGGCCCTAGGCGATCGGGACCCCCCGGTCCGGCACCACCGACGCCGTTTCGGGCAGCGACTCCACCAGCGCGGCCGGGAGGACCACCTCGGCCGCGACACCACCCCCGGGGCGGGGGATCAGGCGGGTGGTGAGTCCGTGGCGGGAGGCGAGTCGGGCCACGGTGTACAACCCCATGCCGATGCCGGGATCGTCCGCGGTGCCGGGCGGGGTGGGCTCGCCGGGACGGGCCAGCCACCCGTTGAGTTCGGCGAGCCGTTCGTCGGTCATGCCGATGCCCTCGTCCACCACCCGCAACACCACGCCGCCGGCCGGGGCCTCCCCCTCGCTCCGGGCGGAGAGCAGGACCCGGGCGTCGGCGGGCGAGAACGCGGTGGCGTTGTCGAGGAGTTCGGCCAGCAGGTGGCCCAGGTCGCGGGCGGCGAAGCCGACGACCGCCACCGGCGGCACCGGCTGTTCGATCTCCACCAGGTCGTGGCGCTCGATCCCGCCGATCGCCGCGCGGAGCACCTCCGGCAACGGCGCCGCCTCCCCCGGTGTCCCGGGGTACTCGGCCCCGGCCAGGATCAACAGGTTGTCGCCGTGTCGGCGCAGGCGGGCGGCCAGGTGGTGCAGGGCGAAGAGATCGTCCGAACGGTCGGTGTCGCCGCCCCGGTCCCCTCCCGCGACCCCGGTCCCCCCGGCCTCCAATCGGCCGAGGATGGCCACCTGCTCACCGGTGAGGGCGAGGATGCGCTGGGCGTGGTGGGCGAAGGTGCCGTGCACGGCGCCGTTCAGTTCGGCCAGGCGCTCGGTGAGTTCGCGCAGCCGACCGTCGAGGCGGTCCCGTTCGGCGACCAGCCGGTCCCGTTCGGCGGCGACCTCGCCGTGGTCCCCGGCGGACTCGGCGGCCCTGCGGTGGAGTTCCACGGTGCGGGCGTGCAGGGCGTTGACGGCCGCGACGACCTCGGCGAACTCGTCGTTGCGGCCGGTGTAGCGCACCGGTTCCTCGCTCGCCGGGTCCGCGGCCACCCGCCGGCTGCCCAGTCGCACGGCGGCCAGCGGGCGGGTGAGGGAGCGGGCGGTGTGCACGCCGGCGCCGATGACCAACAGCAGGGCGGCGGCCAACAACAGGGCCCGCAACTGCAGGGCGGTCAGGTCCTCGTCCCGCACGGTCTCCAGACCGGCGACCCGGGCGGCGCTGAGGGAGGAGAGCACGCCGCGCTGGAGTTCGGTGCGGGCGGCCAGGGCCGCGGCGGGGTCCCCGACGACGGCCGTCCCCTCCTCCGCGTCGGCGGCGTCCCCGGGTTCGGCGGGCAGGAGCGCGGGGGCGTCGAGGGGGTTGAGGAGGAATTCCGCGAGGAAGCTCTCGGCGGCGGCGGCCTCGGGGCCGGAGACGGTGCGCTCGTAGCCGTCGGCCGCGTCGGGCCCGGCGGTGTCGAGGAAGTCCCGCACGGCGGCGGCCTCCCGGGCGCCGGTGACCCGGGCCGCGGCGAGGAGTTCGGCGCGGCCGTCCTCGTCCAGAGCCGCGGCGATCAGCAGGGCACGGGTGGCGGAGGAGGCGTCCACGGCGCGGGCCAGGTCGGGCAGCGCGCCGGCCGCCGGGTCCCCGGAGCGCTCGGGATCGACGAGGGAGACCGAGCGGGTCAGGGCGTCCAGCCCGCGGACGATGTCGCTGTAGGCGCGGTGGATCTCCAGCGGTGAGAGGGTGCCCGAGGCGACCTCCGCCCGCAGATCGGCCAGGTCGTCCAGGAGGGCGCGGGGCTCCGGCGGAAGGTCGGGGAGCAGTTCCTCGAGGCGGCGGTCGGTGCGCTCGAACGTCGCGGTGTCGGGGGCGGTGTCGGTCGCGGTGTCGTCCGCGGCGGCCCGGGCCCCGGTGGTCACCAGCAGGTCCCGCTCGTCGGCTATCGCCCGGGAGAGCGAGAGGGCGCCGCGGGCGGTGTCGGCCCGCTGGAGCAGGTCCTGGGAACCGGAGAGGCGGTGGCCCGCGTCGATCATGGTGGGGGCGCCGGCGGCGAGGACCGCCGCGGAGGTGAGGGCGACACCGATGAGCAGCCGGTTGCGCACCCTGGCGCGCTTGGCGCGGACGGGCGCGCCGGTCCCCCCGGGAGGCACGGGAGCCGGGGTGGTCGAGGGGGTCGCCGGCTCGGCGGCGGGATCGGGCCGTGTGGTCTTCCGCACCTGTGCTCGCAATCTCGTCCCGGCCGGTGGGACACCGGAGGGCTCCGGAGGGTCGGGGTCCGGTCGGCGGACGCGCGCAGCTTACTGCACCACCCGGGAAGCGCTTCCGGCAGCGGGTGTTCGCCACCGGCGACTTCCGGAGCGGACACGCTCGGTCGGTGCCGTTTCACGATCGGCGATCGACCGGATCCGAACGGGTGGAGCGCGTCCCGGGGGACGCGGGTTCCGATTCGAGCCGGTCGCCACGCCGCGCCCGCCCGGGCCTCCCCACCGACCGCGCCCTCCCGGGAGACTGGCCCGCATGCACGTGCGCGCCGCCGTCCTGCCCGCCGCCCCTTCCCGCCCCTGCGAAGACTTCGCGGCGGCCTCCTCCACCGCGGACGGCGGGGTGCTGGTCGTCCTGGACGGCGTGACGCCACCGGCCGGGGAGGACGGCTGCTCGCACGGGGTGCCCTGGTTCGTCGACCGCCTCGGCGGGGCGCTGACGGAGGCCGCCGTCCGTCGTCCCCGGGTGCCCCTCACCGAGTGCCTGGCCCGCGCGATCACCCGCGTCGCCGCCGCCCACCGGGCGACCTGTGACCTTTCTCACCCGCGAACGCCGCAGGCCACGGTGGTGCTGGCCCGGTGGTCGGAGCGGACGGTGGAGCATCTGGTGCTGTGCGACTCGGTGCTGCTGATCCGGGACCCCGGGGGCGGGGTGCGACCGGTGCACGACACCCGGCTGGAGATCTGTCGGGCCCGGGCGCGCGAACGCGTCGCCGCCGAACGCGTGACCTTCCTGGAGGGCCTGCGCAACGCCCCGGACGGTTTCCCGACCGCCGCCGCCGACCCCACCGTCGCCGACCTGGCCCTGATCGGCACCACCCCCCGGGAGCGGGTCGCCGCGCTCGCCGCGCTGACCGACGGCGCCGGCCGCTGGACGGACACCTTCGCCCTCGGCGACTGGACGGCCCTGTTCGACCTGCTGCTGACCGACGGTCCCGAACGCCTGCTGGAGGAGGTGCGCGGGGCGGAGGCCGCCGACCCGGAGTGCCGGATCTTCCCCCGCGGGAAGGCGAGCGACGACGCGGCGGCGGTGGTCGTCGATCTTCGGACCGGGTCGGGGGGCGGGGGCGGTACCGCGCCCCCCGACCCGGTTCCCGACGACCGGATCGGGCCGCCGTCGGCCGGTGCCCCGCCGGCCGGGTGAAAACCCCGGCGGCGGGCGGGGGACACCGGTACGGTGTGCGGGCATGAATCGCCTGCCGGTCGAGCCGCCCGACGACGCGCGCGCCACCGAACCCGGGGACCGCCCGGCCACCGCTCCGGAGCCGGGCGCCGGGCCGGAGGTGGTGGACCGCCGCGAGGGCGTCCTCGGCGAGATCGTCCTGCGCCGGCACGGCGAGGTGCTTCAGGTGATCGCCAACGGCTGCTTCCTGATGGACACCTCCGACGGACGGTCCGAGCGCCTGCTGGCTGACTCTTATACACATCTTACGCTGCCGACGAAGCTGCAAGTGTAGATCTAGGTGGGTG
>NZ_VKHS01000564.1 GCF_014141525.1 Streptomyces calidiresistens | reverse complement strand
GAACCGGCGGGACGCCCCGGGGCCCCGGGGGGGCCGTTCGGGGCCGTCCCGGTCGTCAGTTCTGGTAGCCGTAGACGCCGCGCGTCTGGTCGCGGACGAGGCGGCCCTTCTCCAGTTCGATGACCCGCTTGCGCATCTGGTCCACGATCTGGGCGTCGTGGGTGGCCATGACCACGGTGGTGCCGGTGCGGTTGATGCGGTCCAGCAGCTTCATGATGCCGACCGAGGTCTGGGGGTCGAGGTTGCCCGTCGGCTCGTCCGCGATCAGCAGCATGGGCTTGTTGACGAAGGCCCGCGCGATGGCCACGCGCTGCTGCTCACCGCCGGAGAGCTCGCCCGGCATCCGGTCGTCCTTGCCGGCCAGGCCGACGAGGTCGAGCACCTGCGGCACCGTCTTGCGGATCTCGATGCGGGACTTGCCGATGACCTCCATCGCGAAGGCCACGTTCTCCCCCACCGTCTTGTTCGGCAGGAGGCGGAAGTCCTGGAAGACCGTGCCCAGCTTCCGGCGGACCTGGGGGACCTTCCAGTTGGAGAGGCGACCGAGGTCCTTGCCGAGCACGTGGACGCTGCCCTGCGTGGCCCGCTCCTCCCGGAGGATCAGCCGCAGGAAGGTGGACTTGCCGGAGCCCGACGAGCCCACCAGGAAGACGAACTCACCGCGCTCGATCTCCAGCGAGACCTCGCGGAGGGCGGGTGCGTTCATCCGGGGGTAGGTCACGGAGACGCTGTCGAATCGGATCACGATTGCACCTGGCTGATACGGGGTAGATGCGGCGGAAGCGCTGTGCGCGGCTCCCTCTTCGAGGGCCGACCCTACGCGACCGGGCGGGGCGCCGGCAGACGCCGCCGCATCCCGTACCGATTGCTCCCGCTTTGCCCTGCCGGTCCCCGCCGTGCCGGCCGGAATCCCGTCCCCCGGCGCACCGAGCCGTGAACGCCGGCAGGATGGAGGGTGACACGAACGTCACCGCCGGCCCCCGGGAGGCGGGAGGGGTGACGGAGGGAGGCGATGGCATGACCGTCGGATGGGCCCAATGGCTGGTCTGCGCGAACTGCGCGGGTCGGGTGAGCGAGGGCCGTTGCGCGGTCTGCCGCGACCGGCTGGACCGGATGCGTCGCGAGGGCGGACCGCTCACGGGCCCGACCATGCTGTTCGCCCTGGTGCTGGCCCTCTTCGCGGTGGCCCTGGTGGTGGCCCGCCCGGCCTGAACCCGACGCCCCCGCCCGGGCGCGCACGCCCCGGCGACCGGGGGCGCGGTGACGCGAGGAGGGCGGCGCGGACGCGTCGCGGGAGCAGGCGAGCGGGTCGGGCGCGCGGTGATCGCGCGCGCCCCGGTGATCACGGGAGGGATTCCCGAACGCGGAACGGGCCCGGAGCGATGTGCTCCGGGCCCGTTCCCCTGTTCCGGTCGGGGTGCCCCGCCCGGTCACCGGCTGTGACCGGGGCCGATCGGTCCGGCGGCTCCACGGATGAACCGCCGGCCCGATCCCGGCCTCCCGGGTCGTTCCGGTTCACCGGAACGGAAGGACTCAGGCGGTGGCGGAACCCTTGGTCACGATCTTCGGCAGGTAGCGGAAGGCCACCCCACCGGCGATCATCGTCGCGGCACCGATCAGCAGCAGCATGTCGCCGCCGGAGGC
Organism: Streptomyces calidiresistens; assembly: GCF_014141525.1. Lineage (GTDB taxonomy): Bacteria > Actinomycetota > Actinomycetes > Streptomycetales > Streptomycetaceae > Streptomyces > Streptomyces calidiresistens. Next base: position 2,066 of record NZ_VKHS01000564.1, on the reverse strand, counting down.
ACCGGTCTCGGCCAGCTCGCCCCGCTCCTCGCCACCGTCGGTGGTGGGGTTGTTCTGCACCGGCGGGGTGAGGCCCTCCTCGGCCTCGGGGGCCTCGAGACCCTCCTGGCCGCCGCTCAGCTGCGGGGAGCCGTTGCCACCGGTGGAACCGGTGTCGCCACCGTTGCCGCCGGTGCCACCGCTGGTGCCGGTGTCGCCACCGCTGGTGCCGGTGTCGCCACCGTTGCCACCGCTGGTGCCGGGGGTGCCGGGGCCGCCGGTGCCCCCCTCGTCGCCACCACCGGGGGTGCCGGGGCCACCGTCGGCACCCTCGTCACCGCCACCGGGGGTACCGGGGCCACCGTCGGCACCCTCGTCACCGCCACCGGGGGTACCGGGGCCACCGTCGCCGCCCTCGTCACCGCCCTGGTCGCCGCCTTCGTCGCCGCCACCCTCGTTGTCGCAGTCCGGCTCGAGAATCGGGTTGCACTCCGCGGGCGGCGGGGTCGGGTCGCCGTCCTCCGCCTGGGCGACGCCCGCGACGGCGAACGAGGCGCCCGCCGCGAACACCGCGCCGGCCGCCACGCGGGCGGCCGCGATGCGGATCCTGGAATTGGCCATGAAAGCCACTACCCCCTGTGATTGATGGAGTTGTGTGTCAATGACGCATCATCGGGGCAGACGTACAGGGGCGACGGGCCGAGATCGAGGTCCCCGTCGTGCAGTTGAGCCCCCCGGGCCACACGCGCCCCGCACGGCGTCTGCCGGGCGAAAGCTTTCCGGTTCCACACAACCCCGTCAAGTCGGCTTTCCACGGGGGTTCTCCGACCATCGCGTGAAGAGACCCGGCGGTGGGAACACCGCCGGGTCCGTGGTGGTCGCCCCCCGAGGGGGAGGGGATCACTCCCCTTCCTGCTCCCGCCGCTTGCGCCAGCGGATGCCGGCCTCCAGGAAGTCGTCGATGTCGCCGTCGAGAACCGCCTGCGGGGTGCCGACCTCGTGCTCGGTGCGCAGGTCCTTGACCATCTGGTAGGGCTGCATCACGTAGGAACGCATCTGGCTGCCCCAGGAGTTGCCGCCCTCGGTCTTGAGGGCGTCCATCTTGGCCTGCTCCTCCTCCTTGCGGCGGGCCAGCAGGCGGGCCTGGAGCACGCGCATGGCGGCGGCGCGGTTCTGGATCTGGGACTTCTCGTTCTGGCAGGAGACGACGATGCCGGTCGGCAGGTGGGTGATGCGCACCGCCGAGTCGGTGGTGTTGACCGACTGGCCACCGGGACCCGAGGAGCGGAAGACATCGATCCGGATCTCGTTCTCCGGGATGTCGATGTGGTCGGTCTGCTCGACGACGGGCAGCACCTCGACCCCGGCGAAGGAGGTCTGCCGGCGCCCCTGGTTGTCGAAGGGGGAGATCCGGACCAGGCGGTGGGTGCCCTGCTCGACGGAGAGGGTGCCGTAGGCGTAGGGGGCCTTCACGGTGAAGGTGGTGGACTTGATGCCCGCCTCCTCCGCGTAGGAGGTGTCGAGGATCTCGGTGGGGTAGCCCTTGCGCTCGGCCCAGCGCAGGTACATCCGCTGGAGCTGCTCGGCGAAGTCGGCGGCGTCCACGCCACCGGCCTCGGCGCGGATGCTGACCATGGCCTCGCGCTCGTCGTACTCGCCCGAGAGCAGGGTGCGCACCTCCAGCTCGGAGACCGCCTTGCGGATGGCGTCGAGCTCGTTGCGCGCCTCCTCCAGGGTCTCCGCGTCGCCCTCGGCCTCCCCCAGCTCGAAGAGGATGGCCAGGTCGTCGATGCGGCTGCGCAGCTCCTCGGTACGGCGCACCTGCCCCTGGAGGAAGGAGAGACGGCTCGTGACCTTCTGGGCGTTCTCGGGGTCGTCCCACAGGGAAGGGGCCGCCGCCTGCTCCTCGAGCACGGCGATCTCCGCCCTCAGCTTGTCCACGTCGAGGACGGCCTCGATGGACTCCATCGTGGTGGTGAGGGACTTCAGCGCTTCGGATACATCGACGACTGCCACGTCCCCCAGCCTAGCGGCTGGTGGGGCGGGGGCCCGCTCGTCGGGCCGATGGGTTTCCCGCGGGGGGAGTC
>NZ_VKHS01000563.1 GCF_014141525.1 Streptomyces calidiresistens | reverse complement strand
CGGGGGACGAGGGGAACGGTGGAACGGGGCGGAACGCCGCCACCCGGGGGAACCCGTGGCGGGGTTCGACGACGCGCCCGGCGCCCTCGTCGGAACACCCGGAGGCGTCGCCCGGGGCGGACGGCCCGCGTCGCACCTCCACCGACACCACACCGGGCACCGCCCGCGCGGCCTCCACCCGTTCGGGGGCCGGTGACAGGCCGTCCACCGACGGGATCCGGCGCAGCCCGGCGTACCGGGCGGGGCTGCGGCGCACGCCGGGGTCGGGCCGGCCCAGGACGCCGGCCAGGGCCAGGGCGTGGACGTCGTGGCCGGTGGCGGCGGCGAGGAGTTCGGGGAAGGGATCCGCGCCGGGGTGGGCGTCGGCCTCCAGGAGAGCCGGTCCGCGCCGGGTGAGCACCATCTCGACCCTGGCGTGGCCGTGCCGGTGCCCCGCGGCGGTGAGGGTGGCCTCCGCCAGGCGGTGCACCCGGGACAGTTCCCGACGGCCGAGGTCCACCGGCAGGTCCCATCCCCGGGCGGTACCGGCGAGGAGGGACGTCCCCGGCCCGGGGGAGGCCGGGGACGGGTTCGCCGGGCGCACCCTGCGGCTGACCGCCAGCACGGCGTGCCGACCGTCGCGCGAGTGGACGTCCACCCGCAGCTCGGGGCCCTCCAGGTACTCCTCCACGATGAGTGCGGGCTCCGGTGCCGACCGCCGGGAGAACACCTCCGCCTCCGCCGCGGAACGCAGCAGATGGACGTCGGTGCCACCGGAGCCGGTGCGCGGTTTGACCACGCAAGGGAAGCCGACCCGCTCGGCGGTCGGCACCAGAGCCGCGACCCGGTCACACCGCTCGAACCGCACGGGGGAAGCGGTCGAACGGTTGACCCGGTCCCGGAGCGCGGCCTTGTCCGTCAGATAGGCGACGGCCGCGTGTGGATTGCCGGGGAGACCCAGGGACTCGTTGGCCCGGGCCGCCACGAGGGACCCGACCGCGGTGAAACCGAGGACGGAGGCCCGGGGGCGACGGTTCGACGAACGTGTGGGGGGGTCGGCGAAGTGGTGGATCGCCTCCAGCAGGGAGGGGTGATCGAACCAGTCGACGTCGACGCGCTCGTCGGCCATCAGGCACGCCTGCCGCACCTCGGGCGGCGCCGCGGGGGAGGCCAGCGCCAGGGAGCGGGCTCCCACTTTCCGTGCCGCACGCACCGCCGCCGGGGCGGGGTCGAGCAGGATCGCGGTGGGGGTACCGGAAGTCAACTCCGCCTCCCTTCGGCAGGCCGTGCGGATCGTGGCGTGGAGACGACACCCGGCGGGGCGAGCCCGACGCGACCGGTGGGGGACGCCCGGTCGTGCCCACCCCCGGGGGTGTCACTGCCAGATGCTGCTCATCGGGGACGAGGAGTCCCAGATGCTGCTGGGCGTGGCGTGGGCGGCTCCGGCGCCCAGCACCGAAACCAGCAGAGCCGTGACGGCGGCGAACGCGATCCTCTTCACGGTTTTCACTCCTATCTCCACAGGCCCTGATCGGGGTGGCATGCTGTTGCCGTCGATACTCACGGGCAATGATGGTGAAGTCGAGCCGGCCACGGTGGCGTCATGGTGCCTGGCGACTTGACGCCAGGGAACGGCTGTCGTCGTACGAGGAAAGAACAGCGTGCTGGAACCCAGCGAAATAGGCGCGGCGGCAACCCGCATCTACCGGCTTCGGGTGATCCACCCCACGGAATCCGTGGAGCAGATCGCGGCCCGGGCCGGGGTGCCGCCGGAGGAGGCCGCCAAGGCGGAGGAACAGCTCGCCGGGCTGGGGTTGTTGCGCCCCTCGCCGGGAGGCGGCTGGGTGGCCATCAGCCCGGAGAGCGCGGCGGACGAGCTGCTCGCCCCGCTCGAACAGGACATCCTGCAACGGCGGATCGCCATGGCCGCGACCCGGGCCCGGCTGCACGCCCTGAGCGGCGACTACCTGGAGGCCCGCAGTCTGCGTTCGGCCAAGACCAACATCGAGGTGATCAAGGGGATCGACAGCATCCGGGCCGTCATCGACGACCTGACCCGCACCTGTTCGAGTTCCCTGGACACCCTCGCGCCGGGTGGCGGCCAGAGCGAGCAGGCCATCCGTTCGGCCGTCCCGCTGGATCTGGAGATGCTGGCCCGCGGCGTGGAACTGCGCACGATCTTCCAGCACAGCGCCCGACGGCACCTGCCCACCGCGCAGTTCGTCGCCAAGATCACGGCCGCCGGCGCCCGGGTGCGCAGCAGCAGCACCCTTCCCTCCCGGGTGCAGATCTACGACCGGGTGTGCGCGGTGCTGCCCATCGATCCGGAGAACACCGGCGCGGGGGTGGCGCTGGTCCGCGACCCGGCCGTACTCGGCTTCGTGCGACGCCTGTTCGAGTACTACTGGGAGCGGTCGGTCAACTTCTCCGAGGTGGACCGGGTGGCCGGACCGGCCCCCACCGGCCTGGAACGGGACGTGCTGCTGCTCATGGCGACCGGCAAGAAGAACCAGGTGATAGCCCACCAGCTGGGCATGTCGGACCGCTCGGTGAGCCGCATCGTGTCCACCCTGATGGAGCGCCTGGACGCGGACAGCCGCTTCCAGGCGGGGGTCAAGGCCGTGCAGAACGGCTGGCTCACATGAGCTCCGGCCCCGGCCCCCGCGCGTGCCACCGCGCACCGGGGCGGCGATGAACCATCCCAGCGGACTGCCGGAGGACACCCTGCGGGTGTACCGGCTCCGGGTCTCCCACCCCACGGACTCCACGGCGGGGCTGGCCCGACGGGCGGGGCTGTCCCGGGAGGCGGTGATCCGCGCCGAGGGCGAACTCTCCGCCCTGGGCCTGTTGCGCCCCTCCCCCGCCGGCGGGTGGGTGGCGGTGGCACCGGAGAGCGCGGCCGAGGAACTGCTGGCCGCGGAGGAACAGGAGATCCTGCGGCGGCAGATCGCGGTCGCCGCCACCCGGGCCCGACTGCACTCCCTCTCGGGCCACTTCCTCGAGGCGCGGAGCCTGCGCACCGTACCGGGTGACATCGAGACCGTCGAAGGGCTGGAGAACGTCCGCGCCGTCCTCGCCGACCTGGCGCGCGGGTGCCGGCACTCGCTGGACAGCATGCAGTCCGGTCGGCGCGTATCGGAGGAGGCCCTGCGGGCCTCGCTCCCCCTGGACCTGACCCACCTGGGACGCGGGGCCACGATCCGCACCCTGTTGCCGCGCAGTGCCCGGGGCGACCGGTTGGTCGTGCGGTACGCGACGCGGATCCGGGAGGCCGGGGCGCTGGTGCGGTGCGCCGGCGTGCTGCCCAGCCGCATGCTGATCTACGACGGAACCGGCGCGGTGCTGCCGATCGACGCCGAGGACACCGCCCGGGGCGCGGTGGTGGTCCGCGACCCGGCCGTCATGGCCTTCCTGCGCCGGCTCTTCGACCACTTCTGGGAACGCTCCGAGGACTTCCTCGATCCCGACCGCGACCCGGGGGCCACGGCGCCCCGGGGGCCGGCCCGGGACGTGCTGCTGCTGCTCGCGGCGGGGCTCACCAACGAGGAGATCGCCGAACGGTTGGGCACCTCCCCGCGCACCGTGGTCCGCACCGTCACCGAACTCATGGACCGGCTGGGCGCCGACAGCCGCTTCCAGGCCGGCGTCCTGGCCGCCGAGCGCGGCTGGCTCGACGCCCCGGAGCCGGAGGACACGCCCTGAGGCCGGGGGGCGCCCCCTCCGACCACCCGTCGCGACGCCCCGACC
>NZ_VKHS01000562.1 GCF_014141525.1 Streptomyces calidiresistens | reverse complement strand
CCCCCTTTCGGCCCCCCGTCATCCCACCCGCACGAAACCCGGGACGTCATGCGCCTTCGCGATCTTCCGCATCCCGACCCCGGGGAACCGGACACCCGGTCCGGTCCCCGCTTCCTCCTGTGGCTCTTCCGCCGACAACTGCGCGGTCAGACCAAGGCCCTGTGCTGGGGAACCCTGCACATGGGCGCCGTCGCCTGCCTGCCCGTCGTCGTGGGCGCGGCGGTGCAGGCGGCGGTCGAGTCCTCCGCGGCCGGGCTGGTGCGCGCCGGTCTGCTGCTGGCCTGTCTCGGCCTGGTCATGGCCGTCGCCGACACGATGCTGCACCGCAGCGCGGTCACCAACTGGATCACCGCGGCCGCCCGGGTCCAGCAGTTGCTGGCCCGCCACACCGCACGGCTCGGCGCGGTGCTCACCCGCCGGGTGGCCGCCGGCGAGGTGGTCAAGGTCTCCACGGGTGACGTGGAGAAGATCGGCTGGCTCGTCGAGTCCGCCTCCCGCTTCTCGGCCGCCGTGGTCGTGACGGGCGCCGTCTGCGCCGGTCTGGTCCTCCACGAACCGCGGCTGGGCCTGATCGTGGTGCTCGGCATCGTGGCGGTGATGCTCACGGTCTTCCCCCTCGTGCCCGCCGCCACCCGACGGGCCGACCGCGAGCGCGCGCGCTCCGGACGCGCCGCCGAGCTGGCCTCCGACACCGTCGCCGGTCTGCGCGTGCTGCGCGGCATCGGCGGCGAGGAACTGTTCCTGGGCCGCTACCGGCGTGCCTCCGACGAGCTGCGCGTCGCCTCGGTGCACACCGCCCGCATGTGGTCGTTGATCGACGCCCTCCAGGTGGCGGTCCCCGGCACGTTGCTGCTGGTCGTCGTGTGGCAGGGACACCGGCTGGCCGCCGACGGGGCGATCACCCCCGGCGGGCTGGTCACCGTCTACGGGGCCGTGCTCTTCCTGCTCTTTCCCCTGCGCCTGTTCCAGGAGGGCGCGATGGCCTGGGCCTTCTCCCGACCCGCCGCCCGACGCGCCGTACGGGTGCTGTCCATGCGACGGGGGGACACGACCGGCGGGGACGGGGTTCCGGAGCCCTCCGGGCCCCCCGCCCTGCACGACCCGCTGACCGGGCTGACCGCCCCCGCCGGCCGGCTCACCGCCGTGGTCCACGGCGACGCCGACGGCGCGGAGGGGCCGGCCGCCCGGCTCGGCGGCCGGCCCCCGGACGAGGACGAGGGGAGCGCGTCCCCGTCCGTGGAGATCGACGGCCACCCCGCCTCCGAACTGCCCCGGGCCGTGGTGCGGGCCACGGTGCTGGTCCAGGACAAGGACCCGGTGCTGCTGTCGGGAACCCTCGCGGAACTGCTGGACGTCCCCGCCTCCGGCAGGGTGGACGCGGCCACCGCCCTGGCCGCCGCCTCGTGTTCGGATGTGTTGGATTCCCTGGCCCACACCTCCCCGGAAGCCGCGCGCGACCCCCTGCTGGGGCGGATCACCGAGCGCGGTCGCTCCCTGTCCGGTGGTCAGCGCCAGCGGCTGGCCCTGGCCCGCTCCCTGCTGGCCGATCCGCCCGTCCTCGTGCTGGACGAACCCACCTCCGCGGTGGACGCCCACACCGAGGCCCGCATCGGCGCCGCGCTGCGCGAGCTGCGCGCCGGCCGCACCACGGTGGTCCTGACCTCCAGCCCCCTGTTGTTGGAGCACGCCGACCGGGTGGTGCTGCTGCTCGACGGCCGGGTCGCCGCCGAGGGCACCCACCACGACCTGTGGAGGGATGTCCCCGGGTACCGGGCCGTGGTCGGTCGGGACACCGGGGCCGACCCCTCCGACCCCGCCGCCGACCGGACAGCGGTCCGCTCCGAGTCCCTGCACGTGGAGGAGAACGCGTGACCGTCACCATCGGGGTGCGCCCCCCCGAACACGACCCCGGCCGGGAGGGGGACACCACCACCCTGCCGGTGGCCCGCGACGCGACCGTGCACGCCTACGTGAGGGAGCTGCTGGTCCGCCACCGCCGGGCCATGGCGATCCTGGTGGCGGTCAACGCCGTCGCCGTCATCGCCTCGATGGTCGGTCCCTGGCTGCTGGGCGGCGTGGTGCAGGGCCTGGCGGACGACACCCGGGAGATCGACCCCGGCCCGATCCTGGCGGGTTTCGCCCTCGCGGTGCTCGTCCAGGCCGTCTTCGTGCGGTTGGTGCGCCTGCGCGGGGCGATGCTCGGCGAGCGGATGCTGGCCGACCTGCGCGAGGACTTCCTGGTGCGATCGGTGGCCCTGCCGCCGGGCGTCCTGGAACGGGCCGGTACCGGCGATCTGCTGGCCCGCGTCAACACCGACATCGACCGCCTGGCGCAGGCGATGCGCGAGGCCGTCCCGCAACTGGCCATCGCGGTGGTGTGGGCGGCCCTGCTGCTGGCCGGCATCGTGGTGGTCGCCCCACCCCTGGGGTTGGGCATCCTGGTCGCCCTGCCCCTGCTGTTGGCCGTCTGCGTGTGGTACTTCCGGCGCGCCCCGGCCGGTTACCGGGCCGAGGCCGCCGGGTACGCCGCCGTGGCCGGGGCCCTGGCCGAGACGGTGGACGCGGGCCACACCGTGGAGGCACACCGCCTGGAGCCCCGCCGGATCGCCCTGTCCGAACGGCGGATCGGCCGGTGGGTCGCCTGGGAGCGGTACACCCTGTGGCTGCGCTCGGTCCTGATCCCGGCGATCAACGTCTACCACGTCATGGTCCTCGGCGGTGTCCTGACGGTCGGCGGCGTCTTCGTCCTGCAGGGTTGGCTGCCCGTGGGGCGGGTGGTCACCGGGGCGCTGCTGGCCCAGATGCTGGTGGAACCCGTCGGGATGATCCTGCGCTGGTTCGACGAGCTGCAGGTCGCCAGGGTCTCCCTGGCACGTCTGGTCGGCATCCGGGAGATCGAGCCGGAGCGGGCCGGGGTCGCCGAGGACGGGGAGGACCGGGAACCCGACTCCCATCGGGTCGTGGACGCCCGCGAGGTGCGGTTCGCCTACACCGAGGGCACCGATGTGCTGCACGACGTCTCGCTGCGGGTGCCGCCCGGCACCCGGGTGGCCCTGGTGGGGCCCTCCGGGGCCGGGAAGTCCACCCTGGGACGGCTCCTCGCGGGCATCCACGCCCCCCGGGCCGGGTCGGTCACCCTGGGCGGGGCCTCACTGGCCGCGATGCCGGTGGAGCGGGTGCGACGCCACGTGGCACTGGTCAACCAGGAACACCACGTCTTCGTCGGCCCGCTGCGGGACAACCTGCGGCTGGCCCGACCGGAGGCGACCGACGAGGAACTGTGGGCGGCGCTGCTCGCCGTGGACGCGGAACGCTGGGCCGCCGCCCTGCCGGAAGGGTTGGACACCGAGGTCGGCTCGGGTGGCACGGCGGTCTCCCCCGCCAGGGCCCAACAGATCGCGCTGGCCCGCCTGGTGCTGGCCGACCCGCACACCCTCGTGCTGGACGAGGCCACCTCCCTGCTCGACCCGCGATCGGCCCGCGACCTGGAGCGCTCCCTGTCCACCGTGCTGGAGGGACGCACGGTGATCGCCATCGCCCACCGCCTGCACACCGCGCACGACGCGGACGTCATCGCCGTGGTGGAGAAGGGACGGATCACGGAGTTGGGCGGACACCGGGAACTGGTGGCGGCCGACGGCGCCTACGCGGCCCTGTGGCGCTCCTGGCACGGCTGATCCCCGCCGATCGGACGGGGTCGGGGCGGTTCCCGGTACCGGGAACCGCCCCGACCC
>NZ_VKHS01000561.1 GCF_014141525.1 Streptomyces calidiresistens | reverse complement strand
GGATTCGGGGGAGCGTCGTGGGTTCCCCGGGGCGGGCGCCGCCGCCGGCCGGGAGCCGGTCAGTGTCGACAGCGGTCCAGGGCGGCCAGGGTGCGACCGGCCCGTCGCAGTGCCTCCCGGAGGCGGTCCGGGCAGGTGGTGGTGGCGGCGGCCCTCTCCGGGGCGATCAGCCAGCCGGTGCCGTTGACCGGCGGCCGGCCCTCCCCGCCGGCCGCCGGCCCCGCGGTGGGGACGCAGGCGCTGCCCGGCACCTCCCAGCGCTCGGTGGTGCCCTGCGGAACGAGGAAACCGAGGGTCTCGCCCGTGGCGTCGTACAGTACGGGGCCCGGGCCCTCGCCGAGTCTGAGCAGGTCCACCGCCTCCAGGCCGATCCGGGTGGGGACGGTGACCAGGTCGTGCCCGTCGCCCGGACCGCGGCGGACGGGGGCGAGCACGGCGCCCCCGCGCCCGGGGGAGGGTTCGCCCGGCGGATCGGACGGGTGGCGGAGGACGGTTCGGGACGGACGCCGGCCGGTTGCCGTACCGGCGGGACGGTGATCGAGCATGGGGGCCTCCTCGCGTCGCCCGGGCGCCCGACGGCCGGGGCGCCCGCTTCACCCCGTACAACGCGGGTGGGCGTCAAGGGCTACGGGCCGATGGCCCCGTAACGGGTGGCGCTTCATGGCGAATTACGAGTCGGATATCCGCCTTTTCAGGAGAATCGGCGGCAAAACAGACTCCGCCGCCCCCCGGCTCGGCGGTACCGTCCGGGCATGGCGTCGAAACCATCCGCGACCGGGGGACCACGGAGAGCTTCCAACGGTGCCGACGGAAGGGCGCCCGTACCGAACACCGTCTTCCGCGCGTTGCGCGGCAGCCGCTCGCCGGGGGAGTTCGCCTCGGAGGTCCGTCGGGCCGCCCGGGAGATCGGCGAGCACGTCTCCTGCGACGCCCGCTACATCGGCCGGGTGGAGTCGGGGGAGATCCGCTGCCCCAATTACGCCTACGAGCGGGTCTTCGCGCACATGTTCCCCGGCCGGGCCCTGACCGACCTGGGGTTCGCCCCCCGCGCGTCGGTGCGGGGACGGGCCGCCCGGGTCCGGGACCGCGGGTGGGACGCCCCCGGCCCGCCACCGGCGGGGCCGGAGGAACCACCGGGCCCCCCGGAACCCGCGGGGGACCCGCGAGAGGACGGGAGGAGCGACGTGCTGCGTCGTGCGTTCATGACCGGCGGTCCGGCCGCCGTGGCGTCCCTGGCCCCGCTGGGGGTCGTCGGGCTCGGCGCCAGGGCGGCGGCGGCCGGTCCCGCGGGCGCCGGCGGGTCGGATGCCGCCGCCGTGGAGAGGGCGGTACGGGAGATCCGCCTGCTGGACGACCGGCAGGGGGCCGGCGACCTGCTGGCCCGGGCCGGCGAGGAGCTGCGGCTGGCCTGGGAACTCGTGGACGCCGGTGCCCGCGACCCGGCGGTGAACGACCGGCTGCGCTCGGGCACCGGGGAGCTGGCGATCTCCGTCGGGTGGCTGGCCCACGACTCGGGCCGGCTCGACGTGGCCCGGGAGCACTACGACGAGGCGCTGGCCTGCGCGCGGTGGTCCGGCGACGCCGCGCTGGAGGCCCACGCCTTCTGCAACCTGGCCTTCCTGGCCAGGGACGCCAACCGGCCGCGCGAGGCGGTCCGCGCGGCGCAGGCCGGACAGCAGGCCGCCCGTCGGGTGCCCTCCGGGCGCCTGCGCGCCCTGCTCCTGCTGCGGGAGGCCGGGGGGTGGGCCCTGCTGGGGGATCGTCGCGCCTGCGAGGAGGCACTGGCCGGGGCCGAGAGCGCGCACCCGGGTTCCGACCCCACGGACGGCGACCCGGAGTGGATGTCCTTCTTCGGCGACGCCGAGTTCGCCGGGCTGAGCGCGCAGTGCTGGGCCGCGCTCGGGGAGCCGGAGCGCGCGGCGCGGGCCGCCCGGCAGGCGGTGGAGCTGCGCGATCCGCACTTCGTGCGGAACATCGCCCTGTTCTCGGCGATCCTCGCCGAACAGCAGGCGCTGGCCGGCGAACCCCGCGAGGCGGCGGTCACCGCCCTGGGGGCGGTGGACTCGCTGGCGCGGGTGCGGTCCGTGCGGGTCCGCCAGATCGTCGGGCGGACCGTGGAGGTGCTGGAGCCGCACCGGTCCCTGCCGGAACCGGCACTGCTGTGCGAACGGTTCCGCACGCTCCCCGTGCCGGCCCCCCGGTCCCCGGCCTGAGCGGGGCGGTCCCGCCCCCGATCGCGACCGGTCAGCCGAGGTGGCCGGTGTCGTTCCAGCGCTCGATGGCCGGGGCCCCGTAGGCCCATCCCAGCACCGACAGCGAGGCCGGGTCGAGGCGGATGTGCGCCGCGAACGCCGGGTCCATCCCCAACCAGCGCGCCCCCAGCGTGCGCAGGATGTGACCGTGCGCGAAGATCAGCACGTCGCGTCCGCCCTCCCGGGCCCCCGCGATCACCCGGTCGGCCCGCTCCCCCACCGCCGCCAGGGTCTCGCCGTCGGTGACGCCGTCCCGCCAGATCAGCCAGTCGGCGCCGCGCCGGGCCCGGATCTCGTCCGGGGTCATCCCCTCCTCGGCCCCGTAGTCCCACTCCATCAGGTCGTCCACCGGGCGGGCACCGGCGCCGAAACCGGCCAGTTCGCAGGTCTCCCGGGCCCGGGAGAGGGGGCTGGTCCACACCTCGGTGTCGGGCAGGCCGTCCCAGGGGGAACGGCGCAGGCGTCCGCCCAGCCGTTCGGCGTCCGCGCGGCCGATGTCCAGCAGCGGGACGTCCGTGCGGCCGGTGTGCCGGCCGGCCACGGACCAGGCGGTCCGTCCGTGTCGAACCAGCAGGAGGCGTGCCGCCATCGTCTCTTCCCGTCCGTCGCGTCCCGATTGCCGACGTCCCCTCCACCCGCGGAGTCCGCCGGCGGAAGGGCCGTTCCGGTCATCATCACCCATGGCGGGCAGGGGGGCGCGAGGGGGCTCCCCCGCCGATCGGGGCGCCGGGGGCCGGGGTTCGCCACTCCCGCCGACCGGGGGGTCGGCCGTAGACTGCGATGTCGGGACCCGTCCAGGGGCCCCGGCCGATGGCCACGCGGCGCCGCGCGGTCGTACCGCAGCAGCCCGTGAGGAGGCGGATCCCACCGTGACCCAGCCCGGCGAGGGGACGGAGAGCACCACGTCCCGCCCGACCCGGCCCCGGTTCCGCAAGCCGGCGTCGCTGACCTTCGAGCCCCCCGCGCAGGCCGTGGACGCCGAGCACTTCTTCGGTCTGGAGTCCGTCGCCGACCCGCAGGAGCTGCTGGAGCGATCGACGGATCTGGCGGTCGCCTTCCGGGACGCCGCCGAGCGGGCGGTGGAGTACCAGGCGATGGCGGCGGCCCGGCTGACCGATCCGCGGCGTTTCGACCGCCTCACGGAGGCGCAGCTCGCCGAGCGCGCGGGGTGGGGCGAGGACTACGCGCGGCGGATGGTGGACTTCGGGCGGCGGCTCGAGCGGGGAGACCCCACCGAGGGGGAGTGACCGCCGGCCCGGGGCGCCGGAATCGGAGCGCGACGCAGGTCACGGCCCCGTTCGGCCGAATCGATTTTCGTCCCGCCCGCCCCGGGTGCTACAGTCTTCCCTGTCACCAGGCGCCGCTAGCTCAGTTGGTTAGAGCAGCTGACTCTTAATCAGCGGGTCCGGGGTTCGAGTCCCTGGCGGCGTACGCGACATCGAGGGGCCCGGCCGTACGGCCGGGCCCCTCGGCTCGTTCCGGAT
>NZ_VKHS01000560.1 GCF_014141525.1 Streptomyces calidiresistens | reverse complement strand
TGTGTATAAGAGACAGGGTGTTCCCGGGGGGTGTCCGGCCCCCCGGGGGCGCTTGGGCGGGTGCCCGTTCCCGGCCGGCCGGTACCGGTTTGCGTCCCCGGTGACACGGTGCGTATGCTTGTAGATCGTTTGATCCCACTTGCCCGGCGCCCGATCGCAGTGCGCCGCGTGGCGCGTTGCTCGTCAAGCCGTGGCCGACCGCGACAGGCGGTTGATTCGTGACCTACGGAGCAAAGGCGCGTGCCCCCTTACTCCGGAAGGTCTTTTCCGCATGTCCACTGCTGCCCACGTCCCCGCGACCGAGGATCTCCTCCCGCCGGACGAGCCCACCACCACCTTCGCTGACCTCGGCCTGCCGGACGACATCGTGCGCCGCCTGGCGCACAACGGCGTCACCGTGCCGTTCCCGATCCAGGCCGCCACCATCCCGGACGCCCTCGCCGGCCGCGACATCCTCGGCCGCGGGCGCACCGGTTCCGGCAAGACCCTGAGCTTCGGCCTGCCGCTGCTCGCCCGTCTCTCCGGCCGGCGCACCCAGCCCAAGCGCCCGCGCGGTCTGATCCTCACCCCCACCCGCGAGCTGGCCATGCAGGTCTCCGACGCGCTCCAGCCGTACGGCGACGTGCTCGGCCTGCGCCTGAAGGTCGTCTGCGGCGGCACCTCGATGGGCAATCAGATCTACGCCCTGGAGCGGGGCGTGGACATCCTGGTCGCCACCCCCGGCCGGCTGCGGGACGTCATCAACCGCGGCGCCTGCTCGCTGGAGGACACCGAGATCGCGGTCCTGGACGAGGCCGACCAGATGGCCGACCTCGGCTTCCTGCCGGAGGTCACCGAGCTGCTGGACCTGGTTCCGGCCGGTGGTCAGCGGATGCTGTTCTCCGCGACCCTCGAGAACGAGATCGACACCCTCGTCAGGCGTTACCTGGTCGACCCCGTCAGCCACGAGGTGGACGCCGCCCAGGGCGCCGTGACGACCATGAGCCACCACGTGCTCGTGGTGAAGCCGCGCGACAAGGCCCCGATCACCTCCGCGATCGCCGCCCGCAAGGGCCGCACCATCGTCTTCGTCCGCACCCAGCTGGGCGCGGACCGGGTGGCCGAGCAGCTGCGCGAGGTCGGCGTGAAGGCCGACGCCCTGCACGGCGGCATGACCCAGGGCGCCCGCACCCGGACCCTGGCCGACTTCAAGGACGGCCGGATCCACGTGCTGGTCGCCACCGATGTCGCCGCGCGCGGCATCCACGTGGACGGCATCGACCTGGTCCTCAACGTGGACCCGGCCGGTGACCACAAGGACTACCTGCACCGTTCCGGGCGCACCGCCCGCGCGGGTCGCTCCGGCACCGTCGTCTCGCTCGCCCTGCCGCACCAGCGGCGGACCGTCTTCCGGCTGATGGAGGACGCGGGCGTGGACGCGGCCCGACACATGATCGGTCGCGACGGCCTCTTCGACGAGGAGCTGGCGGCCATCACCGGCGCCCGGTCGCTGACCGAGCTGCAGGCCGAGGCCGCCACCGGTGCCGCCCGGCACGCCGAGCGGGAGGCCGCCCGGATGGCCCGCGAGCTGGAGCGGGCGCAGGCCCGCGCCGCCGAGCTGCGGTCGGAGGCGGAGAGCCTGATCGGGCGGGCCGCCCGGGAGCGGGGCGAGGACCCGACCGAGGCCATCGCCCTGGCCGCCGCCGAGGAGGCCGCGGAGGAGGAGCGGCGCCGCGAGGAGCGCGAGGCCCGTCGCGAGGCGCGGCGTGTCGAGCGCGAGGCGCGGGAGGCCGAGGAGGCCGCCCGGGGCGGGCGCGACGACCGGCGGGAGGGTCGTGGCGGCTTCCGTCGTGACGACCGCCGTGACGACCGGGGCGGGCGCGACCGCGACGAGCGTCGTCCCTTCGACCGCGACGACCGGCGCGGTGAGGGTCGGGGCGGGTTCCGCCGCGACGACCGCCGTGACGACCGCGGTGGGCGCGACCGGGGCCCGCGCGAGGGCTTCCGGCGCGACGGCGAGCGCGGCGGCGAGCGCGGCGGCTTCCGTCGTGACGACCGCCGTGACGACCGGGGCGGGCGCGACCGCGACGAGCGTCGTCCCTTCGACCGCGACAACCGTTCCTTCCACGGCCGTCGCGACGACCGGGACCGCCGGGACCGTGACGACCGCCGTCCGTTCGGTCGCCGCGAGGAGCGCGGGCGTTCCTTCGACCGCGACGACCGTCGGCCGGGTTTCCGCCGCGACGACCACCGGGGGCGTTCCTTCGACCGCGCCGGTGACCGGCGCACCGACGGCCCGCGCCGCCCGCGCGAGAGCTGAGTCCGCCGGGGCGGTCGCGCCGCCCCGCCATCCGTGAGCCGAACGGCCCGCTCCCCCGGGAGCGGGCCGTTCGGTCGTTCCGGGGCTCCCGGGACGTTCCCCGGGGGCGTTTCGCGGTGATCGGGACAGCCGGGGAAGCCGGAGCCGGAGGGTGTTGGGAGGCCGACAACCACCTGCCACCAGCGGTTTTCCCGAAGGGGGTGAGGGCGCTCCACAAAGTTGAGTCGAAGCTTGGCAGGTTTCCTCGTCGTGCGTTATAAAGGAAGGGACACGGCATCGGAAACGCCGTCACGAGAGGAGTTGACCCGCCATGCTGATGCGCACCGACCCCCTCCGCGAGTTCGACAAGCTGGCCCAGCAGCTGCTGGGAACCGCCGCGCGGCCGGCCGTGATGCCGCTGGACGCGTACCGCACCGGCGACACCTTCACCGTCGAGTTCGACCTGCCGGGCGTCACCCCCGAGTCCATCGACATCGACATCGAGCGCAACGTGCTCACCGTGACCGCCGAGCGGCCGCAGTCCCTGCCCGAGGGCGCCGAGTCGGTGCTCGCCGAGCGCTCCAGGGGCACCTTCAGCCGTCAGCTGTTCCTCGGCGACTCGCTCGACACCGACCGCATCGAGGCCCGGTACGACGCCGGCGTCCTGGCCCTGCGCATCCCGGTGGCCGAGCGCGCCAAGCCGCGCAAGGTCCTGGTCTCCGGCGGCTCCGAGCAGCCCCGCGAGATCAAGGGCTGAGCACGGGGCCGACCGGGCCCCCTCCGGGTGCTCCGTCGGCGGCGCCCACCCCGCCCGGGGTGGGCGCCGTTCGCGTGTCACGGGCGCGTCACCGGCCCGCTCCCGGGGAAGGCGCCGTCCGGGACCCCGGGGGCCGTCGGGCCGGACGCCCCGGCCCCCGAATCGTCCCCGACGCCGGGTTCCCCGGAATTCCCCACGGTTGACACCGTTGCTCCGCTTCTCAACCGTTTCGCACCATCGACCCCGGGTACCCGCCCCACCGGGCCCCGGGAGGCCGGACGCACCCGGTTCACCGGGGTCCACCACGTCGGCCGACGGTGAGAGGAGCGTGTCGTCATGCCCGCCGGATCCAACGCCAAGCGCGAGCGACAGTACGAGAAGATCAAGCAGAGCCAGCTGGATCAGGGGCGTGGCGAGAAGCGGGCGAAGGAGATCGCCGCCCGCACCGTCAACAAGGAGCGCGCCCGCGCCGGTGAGGCCCGCGAGTCGAGCCGGGAATCCCGTGAGGACATCTCCTCCGGGCGGCGCGGCGGACTGCGCTCCGGCCACGGTCCCGGCGGCCCCACCCGCGACCAGCTCTACGCCGAGGCCAAGCGGCGCAACGTCAAGGGCCGCTCGCAGATGAACAAGGACGAGCTGGCCCGGGCCCTGGATCGGAAGGACTGACCGGGACGACCACCCGGTCCCGTACCCGACCACCGGCCCCGCGC
>NZ_VKHS01000056.1 GCF_014141525.1 Streptomyces calidiresistens | reverse complement strand
GGGGAGGGCCGGGTGCCGCCAGAGCGCCCCGAACAGCGCCTCCGCTCCGCTCGGCGCGGACGGGAGGCCGCCCCGGCGTTGCGCGCAGTGGCAGAGGAGTCCCAGTTCCAGTACGGCTTTGGCCTTCGGGTGCGTCGCGGTGGGGGCCGCCGTCGAGAAGGGGTCGAAGTGGTCCAGGTTCCTCTCCAGCCAGCCGAGTGTGCCCGCGAAGAGTTCCTCGAGAGGCGAGGGGTTCATGAGGCCAGGCACCCCGTCTCGTGGAGGCGGTCCAAAAGGGCCGCGTCCACCCGGTCCCGGAACCTCGCGAGGGTCCGCGCGTCCTCGCCGTGGCGGTACAGGTCCTCGCAGGCGATCCAGCGGTCGCGGGTGTCCGTGCCCGGCCGGTATCCGCCGGTGACGTCCCCCACCTCCCAGTCGGGTTTGCCGGCGGTCTCCCAGCAGCTGGCGAGGGTTCCGTCGGCGCTCACCACGGCGCCGTAGCGGCCGTCGGCGTGACCGCACGTGGCGCAGGGGCGAGGGGCGCGGGGGCGGTTCACGGTGAATCCGAGTTCCAGGGCCCGGCGGTGCCACCGGATGAAGCGCTCGGCGAGTTCGCCGGTGTGGAGCAGGGCGTTGGCGTACCCGATGCCCACGTCCCCCACCCGGGCGAAGTACAGGGTGCACCGTTCGGGATCGAGCCCGGCCGCGAGCCGCTCGATCAGCGCGTCGACGCCGTGGATGTTCTCCCCGGAGACGTTCACGCGCAGGGTCCACCGGAGTGGTGAGGCCTCGGAGGCCCGGACGATGTTGCGGACGATGGTCTCGAAGGTGCCCCCGCCGTCCGCGCGGACGATCCGGATCCGGTCGTGGTCGGCCCGGTCGCCGTCGAAGGTGACCTGGACGGAGTCCAGGCCGAGGTCGGCGAGTCGGCGCGCCAGCGCCGGGGTGAGCAGCGTGGCGTTGGAGATCATCCAGGCCGAGTCCATCCCGATGCCGGCGGCCCGTTCCAGGAGTTCCAGGCAGCCCCGGGGGTTGAGCAGGGGTTCCCCTCCGAAGAGGAGGATCCGCAACCGTTCGAGGCCGGCGTCGGCCATCCGTCGCCCGGTGAAGTCGAGGATCGAGGTGATCGTCTCCGAGGTGAGGCGGGTCCGGGCGATACGGGGCGGGCGGCTGCCGCCCTCCCGGTCCTGGGCGGTGTTCTGGAAGCAGTACCCACATCCCAGGTTGCAATGGGTGCTGGTGAGAACGGTCAGCGAGTAGAAGCGGACCGCAGGGGGGGTGTACATGCCGCTGTCGCGCAGCCGGGTCCGGGTCTCCGAGCGCAGGGTGCCGTCGGGGGCGAGGTGGTGGCCGCCGAGGCGGGCGACACCGCCGGGGCCGAGGAACCACCAGTTCCGCCGACCTTCGAGGAGGCGCCCGTCGGGAACGTTGTCGATCCGTTGGTCGGTGGTCACCGTGTCTCCCGCTCTGCCGGTGTGGTCGGTACGTCCGTTCCCGGGCCACGGCCCCCGGTGACGCTCAGGGTCGCCAGCGCCGTGGCGATGGTCGCCTGATAGGAGGCCCGGAAGAATTCCACGGGGGTCGCGGTGGGTGCCGCCCTCTCGGCGACGGACTTCCCCGGGATCGCCCCGTCCGGCGACTGGGCTCCGGCGAGCAACCGCACGACGGCCCGCCCGGAGGGCGTGCGCAGGGGCTCCCCGTCCAGGCAGTGCCGGGCGAGAAGGAGTTTCGCGGCGAAGTCCCACTGTCCCCCTCGCACGCAGTGGTCGGTGAGCCGGGCGACGACCCGGGCCGCGTCCCGACGCTCCTCCCCGGTCAGGCAGGACTCGCGGAAGCCGAACCCGGTGAGGTGGAAGACGGTGTGGGTGATCTCGCAGACGTCGAGTTCGGCCACGGGAAGCCCGGTGGCCCGGGCGAGGAGGCTGCGCGCGTACAGCTCCCGGTAGGACGCCAGTCGGTGGGCGGATCCCGCGAGGTCCGCGTAGCAGCGGGTCTCCAGGTGGAGATAGGGCGGTTTCCGACGCGGCTCCAGGTAGCCCTCGGCGGTGAGGCGGTCCAGGACGGCTCGGTGCGGTCCGGTGGGGTCGGGCGCGAGGGCCGCGTACATCAGCCGGAGCTGTCTGGCGTAGCGCGGATCGAGGCTGTCGGCGTGGGGGAAGCCCGGCCTCCGCCAGGCGCGTTCCACGACCGCCGTCACCTCCTCGAGGCCGGGGTCGTCGGCGGGGACCGTCCTCGCCCAGCAGTGCCGGAGCAGCGCGAGTTGCATCAACGCCTTCACCCGCGGTGTCAGCGGCAGTTCCTCACGACCGGCCGGCGAGTCGAGGTACCCGGCGTGTCGCCGGATCCACCGTTGCGCTCCCGCGAACAGCCGCGTCGCGGTCCGGTCAGGGGCGGCCGCGTGCGTATTCATGTTCCTCCTCCGGGTTGGGGGTGCACCGGGCCACCCGTTCGGCGATGTCGGCCGCGCGGGCGGCGCCGTCGGCCTCGGCGAGGCCGCGGCCGAGCGCGCGGGCGCGGGCCCTCAGGTCGGTGTCCCGCCACGCCGCCTCCAGCGACGCCCGGGGATCGACCGACGGGGACCCCGGGAGGCGCGCCGCCACCCCGGCCCGTACGCATGCGAGGGTGAGCAGCGGCTGTTCGGCTCCGTTGGGGGAGGCCACGATCGCCCGACCGCGCAGCAGGGCCGCGAGCACCGGGGCGGAGGTGCCGTTGGTCAGCACCATTCCCGCCATGCCGACCAGCGGCCCCATCCAGGGCTTGCGCACCGGCAGGATGTCGGCGCCCGGAGCGGGTCTCGGTTCCCCGGACCGGCCCCGTTCGACCACGGCCTGGAACCGTCCCCCGGTGAAGAGTCGGTTGAGTCGGGGCCACAGGCTGTCGCCCCCGAAGACGCGCCCGAGGTGCACGTAGACCAGGGGCTTGTCGGAACGCGCCACCCGGGTCCGGATCTCCTCGATCTCGGCCCGGTCGGGTGTCGGTTCCCAGGCGAGGGGGCCCACGTGCACGACGCGGGCGGGGAGTTCCGCGCCCGGGTACTCCAGCGAGGGGTCACCGCGCAGCAGCAGCGCGTCGCCGGGCAGGGGGCTGTCGTCCCAGCGCGGGGCCCGGCCCGCCAGGCCGACCTGCTCGCGGACCCCGGCGTAGAGGAGGTGGGACTCCCTGGTCCGGTTCGCGCGGGTTCTCCCGAGGTGCGGTTCGCCGTTCCCGCCCGTCCGGTAGTCCCACAGGTGGACCGCGAGGCCGACGACCACGACGGGCAGGTCCAGGGTCTCGGCGGCCAGGAGCGTGCCGTTGCACAGGACGGAGGTGACCAGGAGGTCCGTGCCCTCCGCCCGGGCGGCTCGCACGGTGGCACGGTACTGGGCGGGGCCGGCGCCTCCCCAGCGGGCGGCGGAGAACGCCCCCCGCCCGCCGAGGTCCTCCGCCGCCGTGAACGGCAGCCCGGCCCCGGCCACGACGGGCGCGGCCGTCGAACGGCCCAGGACCCGGACGTGATGGCCCCGTCGCGCCAGTTCGCGGCCGATCGCGATCGCCGGGTAGAGGTAGCCGCCGTCGCTGAGCGGGCAGAGCAGGACCTTCACGGGGCCTCCCCGTCCGCGCCTCCCGGCGCCGCGAGTCCGAGGTGGGTCGCGATGAAGGCCAGGCACTCGGCCTGCAGGTCCGCCGCGCGCGAGGCCGCCCGCGTGCTGTGGCCGACCCCCCGCTCGACCCGCAGCAGGATCGGTCCGTCACCGCTGGTCGCGTGCTGCAGGGCGGCACACATCTTGCGGGCGTGCAGCGGGTCGGTTCGGGTGTCGCCGTCCGCGGCCGTCAGCAGGACCGCCGGGTAGGCGGTGCCGGGTGTGACGCGGTGGTAGGGCGAGTAGTCGAGCAGGGTGCGCAGGTGGGCGGGATCCCGCGCGCTGCCGTACTCGGGAACCCAGCTCGGTCCCATCCCGGACAGTTCGTATCGGACCATGTCCAGGAGCGGGGACATGCACACCGCGGCGGCGAACTTCCCGGGGTGCCGGGTGAGGGCCGCGCCGACCAGCAGACCGCCGTTGGACCCGCCCATGATGGCGAGGCGGCCGGGTGCGGCCCAGCCCTCCGCGGTCAGGTGGTCGGCGGCGGCGGCGAAGTCGTCGAAGGTGTTCTGCTTGTGCTGTCCCCGGCCGGCGCGGTGCCACTCCCCGCCCTCCTCGCCGCCGCCGCGCAGGCCCGCCCACGCGAAGACCCCGCCCGCGCGGACCCAGGCCAGTACCTGGGCCCGGTACCGGGGCGACATGATCCTGCCGAAGCCCCCGTACCCGGTGAGCAGGGCGGGCCGTGCCCCGTCCGGGTGTCCGGTGGGGGAGATCACGAACATGTGGACCGTCGTGCCGTCCCGGGAGGGGAAGGCGACCCGGGTCGTGACGGCGCCGGTGGGGCCGGGGGTGTGTCCGGTGTCGCGTTCCCAGCGCGTCAGCCGCAGGGTTCGCGCGTCGAAGCGGAGCACCTGCGGAGGGGTGAGGAAGTCGGTGTAGACGAAGAACGCCTCGTGGTCGCCGGGCGAGCCGGTGGAGAAGTCGCCCACGGCGCCGGTGCCGGGAAGGGGGACGGTGGCCACCCGTCTGCCGTCCGTCAGGTCGTGGACGGTGAGCTCGGCTGCGGTGTGGCGCGTCCAGGCGACCAGGCCGAGGGGGCGGTCCGGTGCGGTGCCGGAGAGCACGACCAGGTGGGTCAGCGTCGCGTCGGGACGTTCCGGGATCACCTCGCGCCACGCGGCGGGGCCCCGGTCGATGTCGGCGGGGCGGCAGGCGACGACACGACCGCGGGGGGCGTCGCGGTCGGTGCGCAGCCACACGGGGTCCCCCGGGCCGGTGCCGGGCCGGGTGTGGAGGCGGGTGGCGGCCGTCCGGCCCTCCTGGACGGGGCGCAGTCGGGGGCGGTCGGGTGGGTCGAGGGCCAGGTCGGCGAGGTGGAGGTCCGTGCCGCGGCCGGTGCCGAGGGTGGCGGTGACGCCGAGCCAGCGGCCGTCCCCGCTCAGGGACACACTGTAGAACTGGGTGCTGTCCCGTCCCTCACCGAAGATCACGGTGTCGGTGTCGGGCGGGGTGCCGACCCGGTGCAGGCAGACCCGGCGGTGATAGCGCTCCTCGCCCGGATGCAACCGCGGGTCCAGCCGTCGGACGTAGTAGAACGCCTCGCCCCCGGGCAGCCAGGCGACGGCCGACCCCCGCACCCGGTCCACCGGCCCGTCGACGATTCTGCCGGTGGCGACCTCCATCACGTGGAGCAGGGAGTCCTCGGTACCGTTCCGGGACACCTGATAGGCGAGCAGGTCGCCTTCCGGGGAGGGGTGCCAGGCGTCGAGCACGGTGCGTCCGGAGGGGTCGAGCGCGCAGGGGTCCAGGAGGACGCGCTCCCGGGCGCCCTCCGCCACCATGAGCACCGGGTGTTCCTGGCCGGCGCTCCGCCGGCGCCAGAAGACCCGGTGGCCGCGGACCGCGGGCGGCATCGTCAGCTCGATGTCGGTGAGCGCGACCACTTCGGCCCGCCAGTGGTCCAGGCCGGGCCAGGTCGCCCGCTCCTCCTCGTAGAGCGTCCGTTGCTCCCGGCTCCAGCGGAGGGTGGCGGGGCTGTCGGCGTCCTCGAGGTGGCGGTAGGGGTCGTGGACGTGCTGCCCGTGGAGTTCTTCCACGACGCCCATCCGTTCGGCGTGGGGGTACCGGCGCCGCGTGGGCGGGACGACGGGGATCAACTCGGCGCTCCCTCGGGATGGCGGGCGGTCGGCGGGCTGGTGGGTCCGGAGAGGTCGGGCCGGTGGACCGCCCGGCCCCGGCCGCGTGGGCCGGGGACCGGGCGGCTCATCCACGTGCTCAGTTGAGCGCGCTGGAGTTGTTGATGATGCAGCCCGCTTCCTCTTCCTCGTCCTCGCTGTGCGCGACGACCTCGATGTCCTCGCCCTCGGTCTCGGCCGGTTCCAGGTTCTTGTCCTCGGACATGCCGGATCTCCTCGCCTCGGTTGGCGGCGCCCACTGCGCCGGTTGGGCCGAAAGCTATGAATCCGCGGTATGGGAACGCCTAATCGGCGGCAGAACAGCGGTATGCCCCCGGTCCGGAGTGCGCCGTCCGGGGCCCGGGGCCTTGTCGCGCGCCTGTCACGCTCCCGCGCGGGCTCCCGCGCGGGAGCGTGACAGGCGCGCGACAAGGCCCCGGAGGTGGGAGTTAACCGATAACCAGGCGAAAGCCAGCCGGGAATCTACCGCCGGGGGGAGGATGCCGCCGTGTGGTGCGTGTGGCACCGGCGCGGGGAGGGGACGTGGAGCTGGCACAACTCATGGGTCTGCGGCCCGTTCCCGCCGCGGGCCTGCTGGTGTCGCTGACCCGCCGCTGCCCGCTCAGCTGCGCGCACTGCTCGACGGACTCCTCCCCGACCGCCTCCGGGGGACCCGACCCGGACCACCTGCTGCGCTTCGTGGGCTCGTTCGGCGCGGCGGACCGGCCGGACGTGGTGCTGCTGACCGGCGGGGAACCACTGTTGCTACCGGAATTGACGGTCCGTCTCACCGAGGCGGCACGTGCCGCGGGATCGCGCACCGCGCTGCTCAGCGGGATGTTCTTCGCACGACGGGAGCGGATCCCCGGGCCCATCATGCGGGCGATCACCGGGCTGGACCACTTCTCGGCGAGCCTCGACATCCACCACGAGCGGGAGGTCCCGCGCGCGATGGTCTTCCGCGCCCTCGCCGCCGTGCTGGACGCCGGGACACCGGTGAGCGTGCACCTCACGGGGACCGGTCCGGAGGACCCGTATCTGGCCGACGCCGCGGCGGACGTCCGCCGCGTCTTCTCCGACCGGGTTCCCCTGTTGGTCAACGAGCTCCGGCCACTCGGCCGCGGTGCCCGTCTGGCCGGGGAGGCGCGGCCGGCGCCGGTGGACTCCCCCGCACTGCCGTGCGCCATGGCGTCCTGGCCGGTGATCACCTTCGACGGAACGGTCGTCGCCTGCTGCAACCAGCAGACGGTCGACGCCCGCCCGGTGCCGTCACACCTGCTGCTGGGACACATCGCCGACGACGACTGGCCCGATGTGAGGGCGCGTTCGCTGGGTTCTCCGGTCCTCCGCCTGGTGCGCGCCATCGGTCCCCGGCAACTGCACCTGCGGTACACCGGGTCCCCCTCCCCCACGGACCACTGCGGCACCTGCCGCGGACTGGCCGATCGGCCGGAGGTGTCGGCGGGGGCGGCACGGGAGGCCGGTGGCCCGGGCGGGGTGTTCCTCGACCGGTTCGTCGCCGAGCGGCAGCGCGCAGCCGGTCCGGCCGCCCTGGTGGGCCGGTTCGGATGCGCCCGGTACGCGGATCTCGTCGACCCGGCGACCGCCCGCCCGGAGAGCCGCCGATGAGCGTCAGCGCCTCCGTCGAGCTCGGTGCGAAGCTGGCGCTGGCCACCCCCGTCCTGGGCGGCGCCACCGCACTCCTGTGGCGTCCGGACGGACTGCGGGAGCGGTACCTGCGCTACCTGGGGGCCATGCATTCCCTGGTGACGGCGTCGGTGCCGCTCCTGGAGCGGGCGGGGGCGCGGTGCGCGGAGCTCGACGATCCGTCCGCGCGGCGCCTGGCGGCCTACTACGCCCGTCACGCCGAGGAGGAACGCGGGCACGACGACTGGCTGCTGGAGGACCTGGCCCGGGCGGGATCGCACCCGGACCCCACCCCCCACGGGGTGGTGGTGGAACTCGCGGGGGCGCAGTACTACCGGATCGAGCACGAGCACCCGTCCGCGCTGCTCGGATACATGGCGGTCCTGGAGGGCCACGCACCCCCGCCCCGGCTCGCGGACCGTCTCGCCGCGACCACCGGGCTGCCGAGCGGCGCGTTCCGCACCGTGCGGGAACACGCGGAGTTGGACGGCGGCCACCTCCACGATCTGTACCGGGAATTCGACGCGCTCCCGCTGACCGCACACCAACGCGCCGCGGTCTCCGTGAGCGCGCTGCACACGGCGGACCTGCTCACCCGCCTCTTCCTCTCCCTCGCCGCCGATCCCGGAGGATCCCCATGACCGGCAGCCCCACTCCCGAGCCCTCCCTGGACGCCCTCGCCGCGGCCGGATTCGACCTCGACACCCTTTCCGAGGAGCAGTTGGAGGTCCTGCGGGCGCTGACCCCGCGGGAACTGTCCCTGCTCGTCGACATCAAGGCACGGCTCGACGAGGTGGCCCCGGAGGTCCGGGCCCACGCCGACGTGGCGGGAGGCGCCCTCTTCTGACCCCGGTCCCCCTGTGTGTCACCCGCCCCCGGAGGAGACCCATGTTCTGTGCCTCGTGCCGGCGCGATCTGCCGTCCGACGCCCGGTTCTGCCATCTCTGCGGTGCTCCGTGCGCCCCCGCCGCCGTCACCGTCGGGGTCACCGGCCGCAAGGTGGTGACGGTTCTCTTCTGTGACCTGGTGGGGTCCACGGCGCTTTCCGGGGAGCTGGACGCGGAGACCCTGCGGTCGGTCACGCTGCGCTGGTTCGATCTGATGCGACGCCCCATCGAGGATCAGGGCGGCACGGTGGAGAAGTTCATCGGGGACGCGGTGATGGCGGTCTTCGGCGTACCGATCGTGCGGGAGGACGACGCCCGCCGCGCGGTCGCCGCCGCCCTGGCCATGCGGGAGGCGCTGACCGACTTCAACGCACGCCTGGAAGCGGGGGTCGGGGTCCGGCTGCGGATGCGCATCGGGATCAACACCGGTCAGGCGGTGACCGGTGCGTCCACCGCGCGACAGGCGATGGTCTCCGGTGAGGTCGTGAACGTCGCCGCCCGGTTGGAACAGAGGGCCGCCGCGGGGGAGATCCTCATCGGTCCGGACACCCTGCGCTCCGTCGGTACGGGCATTCGGACGGCGGAGATCGGACCGTTGGACCTCAAGGGCAAGCGGGAACGCGTCACCGCCCATCGGCTGCTCGGTCTCGACGAGGAGGACGGTGCGGGGGCACATCCCCGCTCCGACCACGGCTTCATCGGGCGGGCCCGGGAACTCGCAGCGCTCGACGCGGCGCTGGAGCGGGTCGTCCGGACACGCCGGCCCGACCGCCTGGTGATCGCCGGGGCCGCGGGCCAGGGCAAGACGAGACTGCTGCGGGAATGGCTGGGCCGGGACACCGCGGTCCACGGCGTCGGTCGCTGTCGGGCGCGCGGGGAGCAGGCGAGCCTCGGCCCGCTGGCCGACGCCGTGAACTCCGCGCTGCGACGCGGGGGGACGATTCCCCCATCGCCCGACCTCGACCTGCTCGAGGAGGGCCTGCTGCGTCACGGCACCCCCGCCGCGTCGGCGGCCGACATCTGCGCCGCGCTCTCCGGGATCCTCTCCGGACTCTCCGCGACACGCCCCGTGGTCCTGGTGATCGACGACTGCCACTGGGCGGCCCAGCCCCTCTTCGACATCCTGGACCAGATGTTCCGCGCGCTCACCGACGCCGCGGTCCTGGTCGTTCTGCTGACCCGTCCGCAACTGCTCGACACGCACCCCGGACTGGCCCGGGGGGCGGCGCTGCTCGGCGGACTCCCGGACGGGGAGGCGCGGGCTCTCGCGGCCGAATTGTCGGGGACCGACCCGAACGGCACGGAGGTCGCCCCGCACGTCCTGGAGCGCGCGGGCGGGAATCCGCTGCACCTGGAGCAGCTCCTGCTCTCCGAGGAGGACGGCACCCGCGCGGACGACGTCCCGCTCCCGCTGCGCGCCCTGATCGGGGCCAGAATCGACGCTCTCGACCCGCCGGAGCGGCACGTGCTGGGGTGGGCAGCCGTGCTGGGGTCGGATTTCACCCCCGAGGAGTTGGCCGCGCTCACGGCCACCGCGGAACAGGCGGGGGACCGCCGCGAGCTCCGGGCCACGCTGCGCCGTCTGGTCCGACACCGTTTGATCTCCCCGGACGCCCGGGCGTTCCGTTTCGCCGGCGGTCTGGTCCAGGAGGTCGTCTACGACAGCCAGGCCAAGCGGGACCGGGCGGAGCGGCACGAACGAGCGGCCCGGCTGGAGTCGGTGCGGCGGCGCGGGAACGCCGCCGTGGGAGCGCACCTGGAACGGGCGCACCGCTACCGCGTGGAGCTCGGCGCCCAGGACCCGCACACCGACAGGCTCCGCCGGGAGGCCGCCGACGCGCTCGCCGAAGCCGGACGGGTGGCGCTCGCCCGGGCCGACCCCGAGTGGGCCGCCGACCTGCTGTCCCGCGCGGCGGCCCGGTACGAGGCCGGGGAACCCCACCGCACGGCGACGCGCCGTCGGCTCGGACAGGCGCTGATCGACCTGGGACGCGTCGGGGAGGCGCGCACCCTGCTCGAGGAGGTGCTCTCCGAGACGCGGGCGACCGGCGGGGACGCGGTGGAGGCGGCCCACGTCCGGCTCTCTCTCGCCTCGGCCGGGCAGGCCGCGGCCCCGACGGAGTCACCGGCCGAGGCGGCCCGCGCCACCCTGCCGGTCTTCACCGCCGCCCGGGATCACCTCGGACAGGCCAGGGCCTGTCTGCGGCTCGCCCAGCACGAGCAGGAACGGGGGCGGCACGGGTCGGCCGAGCGGATGCTGGTCCGTGCCCTGGACCACGCGGCCCACGAGGGCGGCGAGCCGGAACGGGCGGCGGCGCTCGGCGCGATCGGAATCTCCCTGTGGCGCGGCCCCCGGCCCGTCGCCGAAGCCCTGGATCGGTGCGGTGAGCTGCTCTCCCGTCACGGGCGGGGCCACGGGGCCGTCCGGCTGACGCTCAGTTGTCCCCTGGCGGTGCTGCTGGCTCTCCACGACGACGAGGAGGGTGCCCGGCAGCGACTCTCCGAGGCGGAGGAGATCGCCGTGTCGCTGGGTTACGCGGAGACCGACGCGTTCCTCCCCCTCTTCGCGGCGACCGTGGCCGATCTGGCGGGACGCCACGAGGAGGCGCTGGTGCTGCTGGACAGGGCCGCCGCGGCGGCGCGGAGACTGGGGGCCGGGGAACTGTTGCGCGGCATCCTGCTGGACACCGCGCGCGTCCGGTTGGACCTCGGTGACCGGCGCGGCGCCCGGGCCACCCTGAGCCCCCTGCGCGGGGCGGGGGGCGGCACCGGCCCGACGGACCCGCCGTCGGCGACCGGGGGAGCGCCCGGCGGGGGGCACGGGCCGCGCGCCGACGCGGCGGATCTCGACGGTCAACTCGCGCGGATCGCCGCGGCGGAGGGGGACGCCGAGACCGCCCGGCGGCTGGCCCGCCGCGCATGCGACGCCGCCGCCGGCACCGACTCCCCCATCATCCGGGGACTCGCCTCCCTCGACCTCGCCCGCACCGCCCTCGCACTGGAACGGCCGGGGGACGCGAGGATCGCGGCGCACCACGCCCTCCGCCGGTTCGCGACCAAGGGGCATCTGCCGGCTGTCCGCCGGGCCGAGAGCGTGCTCGCCGACTGCCGGGCGGGGACCTCCCGGGACGGCCCACGGCCCGGTGCGGGGGCGACCGGAGCAGTCGCCGGGAACGATGTGGAGGTGCCGCGATGACCACCCCGCGGACATCGGCGGCGCCCTCGCCCCCGCTCACCTGGAGCCTGCGCGGACGGGGCCCCCTCGACGTGCCGGTGGAAGCCGATTCCCCGCCGGAGCCGCCCGAAAGCGGCCTGGTGGGCGGCAGCGGACGCGGCGTGCGCGTCTGCGTGATCGACTCGGGTGTCGAACGGGACCATCCCGTCGTCGGGCCGGTCGCGGGGGCCTGGCGCGTGGTCAAGGACGAGGCGGGCGTACGCGTGGAGGAGACCGGGGAGGGCGATGTCTGCGGCCACGGCACCGCGTGCGCGGGCATCATCCGGCGCACCGCGCCGGAGTGCGAACTGTTCAGCGTGCGGGTGCTCGGCGAGCGGTTCTCCGGTAGCGGGGAGGTTCTCCTCGCGGGCATCCGGTGGGCGGTGCGACAACGGTTCGACGTGGTGAACCTGAGCCTGTCCACCACGCACGTCCGTTTCACCGAGGAGTTGCGCAAGCTGGCCGACGAGGCGTACTTCCAGCGGACGATGATCGTCTCCTCGGCTCACAACACACGGGTGGAGAGCTTCCCCTGGCGTTTCTCCTCG
Source organism: Streptomyces calidiresistens (assembly GCF_014141525.1). Classification (GTDB taxonomy): domain Bacteria; phylum Actinomycetota; class Actinomycetes; order Streptomycetales; family Streptomycetaceae; genus Streptomyces; species Streptomyces calidiresistens. The sequence goes on along the minus strand of NZ_VKHS01000056.1, from coordinate 1,503 downwards.
GTGATCTCGGTCGGCAGCCACCAGGAGGACGACCCCGGGTTGCACCTCTACAACCCGACGCCCCCGGTGGAGTTCTTCGCCCCCGGTCAGAAGGTCAAGGTGGCGTGGCTCGGCGGGACCGAGATCCGGACCTCCGGCAACAGCTTCGCCACCCCGTTCATCACGGGGCTCTGCGCACGCGTGCTGTCCGCCCAACCCCGTTTGACGCCCTTTCAGTTGAAGAACGTCCTCTACCTGTCGGCGGCCAATGTCCGTATTCGCGGAGGTCCGTGATGCCCAGGACACCCGAAGGGGGATCCCATGGAACAGTCGATCAAGCCCGCTCCGCCCACGGCCGCTCCGCCGGACCCGGTCCTGGCGGAACTCCTGCAGTCGGTGGTCGACACGGCGCTGGCCATTTTCGGAGCCGAGGCGAGTTCCATCCTGCTCCTCGACACCGCCGCGGACGAGATGGTCTTCGAGGCCGTTTCCGGGCAGGGACAGGACTTCCTCGTCGGCAGCCGGTTCCCGGGGGGTCGGGGCATCGCCGGGTGGGTGGCGGCCTCGGGTGAACCGATGGTCGTCGACGACCTGCGGGACAACCCCTCCTTCGACCGGTCCCTCGCCCAATCCACGGGCTACGTCCCCAACGCCCTGATGGCGGCACCGCTCGTCCACGGCGAACGGATCCTCGGCGTTCTCGAGGTCCTCGACCCCTCCCCCGGGGCGAGGTCCGCCCTGTCCGAACTCGATGTCCTCGCGCTCTTCGCCCGCCAGGCCGCCGTGGCCCTCCAGGTCCTCCTTCCCCGGGCCCCCGAACCGATCTCCGCCGACACGCGGACCCGCGACGAGCTGCGTCGACTCCTGTCGGAGGCCCGCGACCTCCTCGGGGAGTGAGCCGGGGGCGTCGTCCCCGAGGCGAACGGGCCCCGATCCGGAGCCCGTGTCCGGGACGCACGCCCGGGGTCGGGGCCCTCGTCGTCTCGCGGGGCGCCCGGGGGACGCGGGATGCGCGGGAGGCCCGGCGGGGTGCACCCGTTCCCGGGGACGGGGAGGACCGGTGCGAGGGGCGAACCGCCGGGGTTCCCGGGACGTCGGCCCGTCCTTCGGTGCGGACGCGATGTCGGTGGGGGCGCCTCGCGACGACGTTCCCGATGGCGGCGTCCCCGGCGGGACGGCCCCGGAGGGCGGGGCGCGTGGCCCGACGGTGGACCGGGCGGCCGGGGGCCGCCCGCTACTCCTCCCGCTCGAAGTCGGCGGCGGCCCGCTCGGTGTCGAGATCCGACTGGGCCCCCCGGTACACCTCGTGGACGAAGCGCCGGGCGGTCTCCCGGTCGAGCGCGCCGGCCAGGTCCATCAGGCGGGCGGTCCAGGTGTCGATGTGTTCGTCGTTGATGACTCCCATGAGTCCATCGTTCTCCGTCCCGGCTCCACCGCAAGTCGGCTCCCCCGGGTGACCGGGGGTCGTTCCGGTCCGACCGGGTCCCTCGGGGGCCCCCGGCCTCCCGGGGCCCCGCCCCGAAC
>NZ_VKHS01000559.1 GCF_014141525.1 Streptomyces calidiresistens | reverse complement strand
GAAGTGTGCCCGGCCGGGCGGGGCCCGGTGCGCCCCGGGCGGGGCCGGGGAGGCCCGGTCCGTCACGAACCACCCCGCTCGCGTGCCGGCCCGCCGGGAACGCCCGACGGCCGGGGCCGGGTGATCGGGGTCGTCCCCGACCGGCCCGGCCCCGGCCGTCGTGAGGTGTGTGTCGCCTCCACCGTTCCCGGTGCCGCGCGACGCGGCGGTGCGTCAGATCCGCGCCCGCGCGGCGGCCCGCGCCTCCCGGCGGTTGTCGCGGAAGGTGTTGACGCGGCGTGCCGTGGCGAACAACGGGATCACCGCGCCGAGCACCACCTGCATGGCGCACCCGGTCTGCAGCAGCAGCTCGCCACCGGGGGCGTCGAAGGCCCAGGCGGTCAGCATGGCCATGCCGGTGATGATCCACCCGAGCATGGCCGCCGCCAACGGCCCGCGCGGCTTGGGGTACTCCACCCGGCTGACCATCAGCCAGGCCACGCCCACGATCGCCAGCAGGGTCGGGAAGAACGGCAGCTCCAGCAGGACGATGGAGACCACCGTCAGGGCCCCGAAGGGGCTCGGCATGCCCTGGAAGACGCCGTTGGGCACCGTGACGCAGGAGAACCTCGCCAGCCTCAGCACCACGGCCAGCAGCACCACGATGGCCGCGAGCGCGGAGAGCGGCTCGTGCACCGAGCCGACCACCAGACCCCACACGATGACGAAGTAGGCCGGGGCCAGACCGAAACTGATGAGGTCGGAGAGGTTGTCCAGCTCCGCCCCCATCGGCGAGCTGCGCAGCTTGCGCGCCACCAGGCCGTCGAACAGGTCGAAGACGCTGGCCAGGAGCATGAGCAGCACGGCGGTGGCGGCGTTGTTGCGCACCACGCCGACGTCCCCGGTCCCCGTCAGATGGGGGATCAGCACGCCGGTGGTGGTGAAGTAGACGGCCAGGAAGCCGCAGGTGGCGTTCGCCAGGGTCAGGGCGTCGGCTATCGACAGGCGCAACGACAGGGGCATGTCGTCATCGTCGTCGTCCACCTCGGCGTCCGGGGTCCACGAGTCCCGCGGGTTGCGGTCAATCACGGTCAAGGCGAGTCACCCCCGCGGTCGTGGTCTCGCCGACCTCCACGGCCGGCTCGATGCCCTCGGGGAGGTAGACGTCGACCCGGGAGCCGAAACGGATCAGGCCGACCCGCTCGCCCTGCTCGACCTTGGTGCCGTCCACGACGTAGGGGACGATCCGGCGGGCGACGGCACCGGCGATCTGGATCATCTCGATGTCGCCCAGTTCGCTGTCGAAGTGCCAGATCACCCGCTCGTTGTTCTCGCTCTCCTTGTTGAAGGCGGGCACGAAGCCACCGGGCACGTGCTGCACCGAGGCGACGGTGCCGGCCACCGGCGCCCGGTTCACGTGGACGTTGAGCGGGCTCATGAAGATGGCCACGCGGGTGCGCCCGTCCTTCCACGGCATGATCGACTGCACCACGCCGTCGGCCGGGGAGATCACCCGCCCCTGTCCGATCTCCCGCTCGGGATCGCGGAAGAACCACAGCATGCCCGCCGCGAGCGCGGTGGCGGGTACGGCGACTGCGGCCCAACGCCCGGAGCGGCGGGCCTTGGCGAGGCTGACGGCGGCGGTGGCGACGGTGGGCAGCAGCCACGGCGACGCACCGCGGGCGAGACGCACCCGGCCGCGGGCTTCGGGGAGGGAGCGGTGGGGCATGGGAGACCTTCGTCGGCGGGAGGAACATTCGCGGGAATGCGATGTCCCTTTACGGGGAATGCTATCGGCTTCGTACCGCGAGCGGACAAGCCCGCGCGACGGTCGGGATCAAGGATCCCGCCCGTCGCGCGGGCCGTCGTGTCCGAATCCTGCTCCCATCTCGGGGAAAGGCCCCGAACACGGGAGGAGTGAAACCGGTCACTGTCGAGCGAAAAGGGCGAATCGGCGTGTCGGGCGGGTGACGTCCCGGAACGATCAGCTCCGCTCCCGGTACTCCTCGAGGAGACGACGTCCGATGATCATTTTCTGGATCTCGGCGGTTCCTTCACCGATCAGCAGCATCGGCGCCTCCCGGTAGAGCCGCTCGATCTCGTACTCCTTGGAGAAGCCGTAGCCGCCGTGGATGCGGAAGGAGCCCTCCACGACCTCCTTGCAGTACTCGGCGGCCAGGTACTTGGCCATGCCCGCCTCCAGGTCGTTGCGCCGCCCCGAGTCCTTGGTGCGCGCCGCGCCGACCATCAGGGCGTGCGCCGCCTCCACCTTGGTGGCCATCTCGGCCAGTCGGAACTGCACCGCCTGGTGCTCGGCGATCGGCTTGCCGAAGGTGTGCCGCTGCTGGGCGTAGGCGATGGCCAGTTCGAAGGCGCGCAGGGCCACGCCGCAGCCGCGCGCGGCCACGTTCACCCGGCCCACCTCGACGCCGTCCATCATCTGGTAGAAACCCCGGCCGGTGGTCCCGCCGAGCACCCGGTCGGCCGGTATCCGCAGGCCGTCCATGATCATCTCGGTGGTGTCCACCCCCTTGTAGCCCATCTTCTCGATCTTGCCGGGGATGGTCAGACCCGGTCGCACCTCGCCGAAGCCGGGCTCCTTCTCCACCAGGAAGGTGGTCATCGAGCGGTGCGGGGGCGCGTCCGCCGGTTGCCCCTCGTCGGTGCGGCACAACACCGCCACCAGGGTGGAGGAGCCGCCGTTGGTCAGCCACATCTTCTGCCCGGTGAGCAGGAAGTCGTCCCCGTCGCGCACCCCCTTGGAGGAGATGGCGGCCACGTCCGAGCCCAGGGCCGGTTCCGACATGGAGAAGGCGCCGCGCACCTCGCCGGTCGCCATCCGGGGCAGGAAGTGCGCCCGCTGCTCCTCGGTGCCGTGGTGCCGCAGCATGTGGGCGACGATGAAGTGGGTGTTGATGATGCCCGAGACGCTCATCCAGCCCCGGGCGATCTCCTCCACGCACAGGGCGTAGGTCAGCAGCGACTCGCCCAGCCCGCCGTACTCCTCGGGGATCATCAGGCCGAAGAGCCCCAACTCCTTGAGGCCCTCGACGATCTCGGCGGGGTACTCGTCCCGGTGCTCCAGCTCGCCGGCGACCGGCAGGATCTCCTTGTCGACGAATCCCCGAACCGTCTCCAGGATCTCCCGCTGGATGTCGGTCAGGCCCTCGGTGCGCGCCAGCCGTCCCATCTCACTTCTCTCCCTTCGGCCGCTGCTCGCGCGGCTCCGGGCGGCCGGGCTGCTCCCCGCCGCGCTCCTCGATGTACGCCGCGGTGGGCACCATCACCTTGCGCCGGAAGACGCAGACCGGGGTGCCGTCCTGTTTGTAGCCCCGGGTCTCCACGTGGACCACGCCCCGGTCCGGGCGGGAGGCGGAGGGGCGCTTGTCCAGCACGGTCGTCTCGCCGTAGATCGTGTCCCCGTGGAAGGTCGGCGCGATGTGCCGCAGCGACTCGATCTCCAGGTTGGCGATCGCCTTGCCGGAGACGTCCGGGACGGACATCCCCAGCAGCAGCGAGTAGACGTAGTTGCCGACCACCACGTTGCGCCCGAAGTCGGTGGAGCCCTCGGCGTAGTGGGCGTCCATGTGCAGCGGGTGGTGGTTCATGGTCAGCAGGCAGAACAGGTGGTCGTCGTACTCGGTGACGGTCTTGCCGGGCCAGTGCTTGTACACGTCGCCGACGGTGAATTCCTCGTAGGTACGGCCGAACTGCATCTGGGGACGCTCCGGGGGTGCGGGTGGCGGACTACGGAGAGGCGGGAGGG
>NZ_VKHS01000558.1 GCF_014141525.1 Streptomyces calidiresistens | reverse complement strand
GCACGCGGGAGGGCTCAGCGGGTGCCCACCGCGGCCCGCACCGCGCCGCGGGCCATCGCGCAGTCCTCGTGCAACCGGCGCAGCAGCAGGCGCTGTTCCTCGCCCGGGCTCAGGCCGCCGACCGGGCGCTCCGCCGACGCGGGCGGGGTCGTCGCCCGCATGGTCCGTTGCACGGCCTCCTCGCACAGCCGCACCTCCCGGGTGAGCACCAGGAGGAGGTTGACGAGGAAGGCGTCCCTGGCGCCGGGGCCCGCCGTGTGCGCCGCGTGGCTGATCCTGCGGCGGGTGGCGGGGGCGTCGCCCAACACCGCCCACAGCGAGGCGAGGTCGTAGCCGGGCAGGTACCATCCCGCGGCCTCCCACCCCACCAGGACCGGACCGGTGGGGGAGAGGACGGCGTTCGCCGGCACGGCCGACCCGTGACAGAACTCCCCGGGGAGCCCGTCGGGCCGGGGGGCGGACCCCCGGACGGCGGAACGCCCCCGGCCGGTCCGCAGACCGTGCAGCAGGGTCTGGATGTCCCCCACGTCGCGGTCCGTCAGCAACCCCAGGGCGTGGTACCGCGCCACCCGGGCGGGATAGTCCACCGTCAGGGAGAAGGTCTCCGCCGGGGGTTCCCACTCGTTCAGTCGGCGGAACGCCCCGACCACCGTCCGCAGGTCCCCGGGGGAGGGCGGTGCCACGGGATGGCGACGGCCCGCCGCGGCCCTGCCGGCCACGAACTCCGTCACCAGCACCCCCGCGCCCGGGTCGGCGGCGACGAGCCGGGGGGCGCGCACCGGGGGGCGATTTCTGACGAAGGCCCGGTGCACCGCTATCTCGCGCCGCAGACGATCGCCGCCGGTGGGCGAGTCGGCAACGTACTTGGCCAACACCGGTCGCCGGCCGATGGTTCCGACCACCAGCAGGGTGTTCCCGGTGTCCCGCAACAGCCGGGCGGGGGAGAAGTCGGGGCACACGCCCCGCACCGCGGCCAGGGCCCGCCGCATGGGTTCGCCGCGTTCACCGGATGCCTCCGGGGCCCCGGCGAACGGCACGGACCGCAGGGGCCCGCCTCGGCGGGGGAGACGACCGGGGGAGCCCATCGGCCCCGGGAACGCGGCCGCGCGACCCGACGGACCCGTCGGGGCCGACTCCCGGCGCGGGAAGACGGGGGCTGGTGTCGAGTACATGAGTGAACGCGGTCCCTTCCCGAGCGGATGGTGGACGCGTCCCCCGGCTCCCGACACGACCGATGTCCTGGGGTAGTACCGGCCGTCCCGGGGCCGGGGTGACGCGGTTCTACCCCACCGCGCGCGACCGGTGGCCCGCCATCTGGCGCACCCTGGCGAAACCTGGCGAATCGGCCGCGGCCCCCCGGGCGGGGGCTACTGTCGAGCCAGCCGAGATCCTGGGGGCTTGACGTGACCAAGGGACCCAACACCCGCCTGGCCGACCTGTTCGGGATGGCCGGCTGGTCGAAGGGCGAACTCGCCCGACTCGTGAACCGCCGGGCCGCGGCCGCCGGCCACGCGCAACTGGCCACGGACACCTCACGGGTGCGTCGTTGGATCGAGTTGGGGGAGATTCCCCGCGACCCGGTACCGGAGGTGTTGGCGTCCCTGTTCACCGAGCGACTCGGTCGTGTCGTGACCATCGAGGACCTCGGGTTGCGCCGGAGAGGGGATACGGGGAACCGCAGGGCCGTGGACGGCCTGCCCTGGAACTCCCGAAGGACGGCCGCGGTTCTCACCGAATTCACGGGAATGGACCTCATGCTCAACCGACGCGGCATGGTGGGCGCGGGCGCCGCGCTCGCCGCGGGTTCCGCACTCAGCGACGCCCTGCACGGCTGGTTGCGGGCCGCCCCCGCCACCGACCCCGACACCGACACCGTCGACCCGACCGATCTCGACCGCTACGAGGCCACCCCGGTCGGCTCCGACGAGATCGAGGCGCTCGAACGCTCCGTGGAGATCTTCCGCCGGTGGGACGCCTCCCGCGGCGGGGGCCTCCAGCGCAAGGCCGTGGTCGGCCAACTCAACGAGGTGGGCGGGATGCTCGCCTACCGTCACCCCGATCACCTGCAGCGCAGATTGTGGGGGGTGGCCGCCAACCTCTCCGTGCTCGCCGGGTGGATGTCCCACGACGTGGGACTCGAACCCACGGCGCAGAAGTACTTCGTGATCGCCGCGCACGCCGCCCGGGAGAGCGGGGACGCGCCGCGGGCGGGCGAGGCGCTCTCCCGGGCGGCCCGTCAGATGGTGCACCTGAGACGACCGGACGACGCCCTGGACCTCATGAGGCTGGCCTCCTCCGACGCGGGGGAGGGGACCCTCCCCCGCACCCGGGCGATGTTCCGCACCATCGAGGCCTGGGCGCAGGCATCCAAGGGGGAGGGGCAGGCGATGCGTCGTTCCCTCGGGGAGGCGGAGGAACTGTTCGTCTCCGACCGGGGGGACGAATCCCCGCCGAGCTGGATGCAGATGTTCGACGAGGCCGACCTGCACGGCATGCAGGCACTGGCCCACCGCACCCTGGCCGAACACGACCCGGCGGCCGCCGGCACGGCCGAACACCACGCCAAACTCGCCCTGCGGCTGCGGGGCGAGGGGCGGGAGCGTTCCATGCTGCTGGACCACATCTCCCTGGCCTCGGCCTGCTTCCTGGGGGACGATCCCGAGCAGGCGGAGCGCCACGCCCGGCTGGCCCTGGCCACGATGAATTCCACCTCCTCGCACCGGACGTGGGACCGGCTGCGCGGGATGTACCGACTCTCGGCGGCCTACCGCGGCCAACCCCGCATCGACGAGCTGCGAGCGGAGATCGAGGCCGTGCTGCCGACCGCCCCGCGTCCGGTGCGTGACCCCGCGGCGGTCTGAGGCCGTCGCCCCGGGGCCGCACGCCCCCGGTGGGTCGGGGCCCCGTCGGCGTCACCGGAGGCGGTGGTCACCACTCCTCGGGGTCCCGGGGGGTGGGGCCGGCTCCCCGGGGCGGTCCCCCCGGTGCCCGGTGCCCGGGGTGTTCCCGCGGGCGCAGGACGACCAGACAGGCGGCCCCGGGGGGTCCCGTCGGCTCGGTGGCGGCGACCACCAGGTCGGCGACCTCCCCGGCATCCGCGGCGGCGGGAATCGCGGTGGCCAGGGCGCGCAGCCGCGGGTGCGGCCCCGGGGCGGTCACCGGGGACCGGACCATCGGGAACAGATGTTCGGTGTACAGCAGCAGGGTGTCCCCCGGCTCCAGACGGTCGACGCGTTCCCGGTGGAACCGGTCGTCCCCCGTCCCCAGGGGTTCCCCCGGGGGACGGGCGAGGACCCGGCCCCCGCCACCCCGGAAGACCAGGGGAGCGGGGTGTCCGGCGCCCGCCCACCTCAACACCCCGTCCCCCGGGCGGTAGCGACAGCACAGGGCCGCCACCGTCCCCGGGTGCCCACCGTGCCCCACCACCTCCGCGAGGTGGTCCAGAACCCGTCCCGGTGCCGCCCCGGTCAGGGTGACGCCGCGCATCGCCCCCACCAACAGGGCCGTCGGGCCGATCCCGGCGGAGGCGGTGTTCCCGGTCCCCAGCGCCACGCTGCCGTCCGGCAGGTGGAGACAGTCGTACCAGGCGCCCTCGGTCGGTGTCCCCGGCGGACCGGGCAGGTACCGGGCGGCGATGTCGGGGAAACCCCCGTCACCGACCCCCGTCGTCGCGACCCCGCGGGGAACCGGCCAGGGCGGTGGCGCGGTGCGCGATGTTCCCCGCCCCCTCGGTCGCGGGCCCCGCGCCACGGCCC
>NZ_VKHS01000557.1 GCF_014141525.1 Streptomyces calidiresistens | reverse complement strand
CACCCCCCCGGGCACGCCGCCCGGCACGCCCCTCGGGAGCGGGACCCCCGGTGCGGCGACCCACCCCACCGATCCCACCAACGTCGGCCGCTCGGGCCGACCGGAGGCGTGAGATGTCATCCGTTTCGCCGGAATCACGCGGCACACACCAGGCCGAGCCGCGTGAGAAGCATGAGGAGGATGCCTCGGTGGGCGAGCTGCTCGCCGCGGTGACCTCGGACGTGCAGACGTTGTTCCGCCAGGAGATCGAGCTGGCCAAGACCGAGGTGCGGGAGGAGGCCGTCAAGGCGGGCAGGGCCGCCGGGATGTTCGGGGGCGCGGGGTTCGCGGGGTGGATGGTGGCGATCTTCCTGTCCCTGGCCGCGGTGTTGGGACTGGCCAATGTGATGGACGGCGGGTGGGCGGCCCTGATCGTGACCGCCGTCTGGGCGGCGATCGGCGGTGTCCTGTTCGTACTGGGACGTTCGCGGATGCGCGAGGTCTCGCCCAAGCCGGAGAGGACCGTGGAAACACTGAAGGAGGACGCACAATGGGCACGTCACCCGACCGGATGAAGGACGACATCGATGTCACGCGGGAGCGCCTGGCGGAGAACGTGGACCGCTTGGCGGAACGCGCCAGCCCGAAGGCGGCGGTGCGTCGCCGCGGACGGCGGGTGCGGGGAGCCGTGCACGACCTGCGGGACCGCGTGATGGGCGGTGCCTCGGACACGTCCGACGCGGCACGCGACCACACCCACCGGGCGACCGAGTCGGTGCGCGAAGGGGCCGAGCACACCGCGGCGGAGGTGAGGCGGGCCGCCGGTCAGGTCGGGGACACTCTGGAGCAGGCCCCCGAACTCGCCGTTCGACGCACCCGGGGGAACCCGCTGGCGGCCGGGGTGATCGCCTTCGGTGCCGGCCTGCTCGTCTCCTCGCTGCTCCCGCCGAGCCGCGCCGAACGGGAGATGCTCTCGGAGGTCTCCGATCGGGCGGAGGGCCTGATCGAACCCGTCCGGGAGGCGGTCGGCGAGTCCGCGCAGCGGCTGAAGGACGATGCCGCGGAAGCGGGCCGCCGGGCGGGCGAGGAACTGCGGGAGACCGCCGGTGAGGCCGCCGGGGCCGTCCGGGAGGAGGCCCGTGACCAGACGGGACGGGTGACCGAACGGGCACGGGATTCCGCCCGGGACGTGTCGGACGAGGCTCGCGGGCAATCCGACTCCGTGTGACTCCCGGAGCGGACCGGCCGGGCCCCGCCGTCACCGGGCCGAACGTTCGGTGCGGTGCGGCGGGGCCCGGCCCGTCGGGCTCCGGGTCGGACTCCGGGCCCCTCCGGGCCCGTCGGAAGAGGTGGCAACATGGCACGGCGATACACGGGACACGAGCGCGAGGCCGCGGAGGAGACCGGACGGGATCTCCCGCCGGGCGGACGTGGGGAGGCGGCGGACCGGGGAGAACACGGGCGGGGAGGAACAGGGTCGACGGCCGAGCACGCCGTGGATCCCGAGCGGGGGCGGCCTCCCGAGGGCCCTCGCGGCGAGGAGCCGCCGGAGAGCCCGACCGACCTGTCCGGGCGCTCCTGGAAGAACGTCTTCAAGCGAACCGCCAAGGAGTTCAAGGAGGACGGTCTGATCGACTGGGCGGCCTCGCTCACCTACTACGGCGTCCTGTCGATCTTTCCGGCGCTGCTGGCCCTGATCTCCATCGCGGGGCTGATGGGCACCAACGCCATCCAGACGATGATCGAGAATCTGGGGGAGTTGACCCCCGGCCCGGTGCGCGACCTGTTGACCAGCATGCTGGGGCAACTCGAGGGGGCGACCGGTGGTGCGGGGTTCGCCCTGATCGCGGGTCTCGCGGTCGCCCTGTGGTCGGCCTCCGCCTACATCGCGGCGTTCATGCGGGCCTCCAACGCGGTCTACGACATCGGTGAGGGTCGCCCCATCTGGAAGACCCTGCCGATCCGCTTCGGGGTCACCGTGGTGGTGGCGGTGGTGCTGGTGCTCATCGCGGTCGGCGTGGTGTTCACCGGCACCCTGGCCGATCGGGCCGGTGAGGTGCTGGGGTTGGGCGACACCGCGGTCCGGGTGTGGGACATCGCCAAGTGGCCCGTGATGGTGCTGCTGTTCAGCATGGTGATCGCCCTGTTGTACTGGGCGTGCCCCAATGTGAAGCACGGTTTCCGCTGGGTGAGCCCCGGCAGCCTGCTGGCGGTCCTGATCTGGATCCTGGCCTCGGTCGGCTTCGCGATCTACGTGGCGAACTTCGGAAACTACAACCAGACCTACGGCAGCCTGGCGGGTGTGATCATCTTCCTGATCTGGATGTGGATCTCGAACATCGCGATCCTGCTGGGGCTGGAGGTCAACGCGGAACTGGAGCGGTCCCGCGCGATCGCCACCGGCCACTCGCCGGAGACGGAGCCCTACGTGGAACCCCGGGACACGCGCAAGCTCTGAACCACCGCCGGGAAGGGACCGGGGTGCCCGGGGTATGGAGGGGTGACGGTCACCGGCCGTCACCCCTCCGGTCGTTCCGGGGCGGAAGCCTCTCCGAATCGACAAATTGACCCTTTAGGTGGTTTTCGGGTCTTTGTGCAGGTTAGGCGCACGGTAGGCAGCTGAAGGAGGAGAACAGTGATCACTCGAGAGCAGATCCCGGCCGTGCTGGACCATCCGGTTCACGACCGCCGGGGCAAGAAGATCGGTGACGCCAAACACGTCTTTCTCGATGACGCCACCGGCCGCCCCGAATGGGTCAGCGTCAAGACCGGTCTCTTCGGTACCAACGAGTCGTTCGTCCCGATCCACGAGGCCAATCTGGTCGAGGACCACCTGGAGGTCCCCTACGACAAGGACATGGTCAAGGACGCGCCGAACGTGGACGTGGACTCCGGCGGGCACCTCTCCGAGCAGGAGGAACACCGGCTGTACGAGCACTACGGCATCGACTGGGACGCCGCTTGGCAGGACGCCAACGCCCCGGGAGCCGGCGGCTGGGCTCACTCCGACCGCGAACAGCGCACCGGAACCGAGATGGAGGCCGACACCGGCGGCTGGGAGGACACCGAACCGAGGCTGGACGCCGGTATCGGAACCGGGAGTGAGGGTCGGGCCGCCCAGGAGCCGCCCACCGCCGACGCCCCGCCCGGTTACCGGGGACCCGGAGCCGACGACGCGATGACCCGCTCCGAGGAGCGGATGCACGTCGGGAAGGAACGGCGGGAGACCGGTCGTGCACGGCTGCGGAAGTACGTGGTCACCGAGGAGGAGCAGCGGACCGTCCCGGTCAGCCGGGAGGAGGTGCGGGTCGAGCGGGAGCCGATCACCGATGCCAATCGGGAGTCGGCGGTCTCCGGCCCCGAGATCACCGAATCCGAGCACGAGGTGACGCTGCACGAGGAGCGGCCGGTCGTCGAAACCCGCACCGAACCGGTGGAACGGGTGCGGTTGGACACCGAGGAGCACACCGAGGAGGAGCCCGTGCGGGGCGAGGTGCGCAAGGAGCGCATCGAGGCCGACACCCCCGACGAGCCCGGCCGGGGAGACCGGCACTCCTGACGCACGTCCCGGAACCACCGGGCCCGGGCGCCCCGTGGTTCCCGAGGAGGGCTCCACCCCGGACGGGGTGGAGCCCTTCCGGATCGGGCGAGGCTTCTCCCCGGCCCCCGGGTCTTCGCACCCGCCGGCTCACCCCCGGGGCCCCCTTCCGTCACGGCGCGGGCAGCGAGGGATGGGGGGACGAGGCGGCTCGCTCCCCGGATTCCACGGGCTCCCCG
>NZ_VKHS01000556.1 GCF_014141525.1 Streptomyces calidiresistens | reverse complement strand
GACCCGCGACGCCCGGATCCCCCGTCTCCCCCTCCGACCGCCCGGAGGGCGGGATCCCCGCGCCCCGTCCCGATGGAGAACCGGACCCCATGAACGCTCGCCAGCGACGCGGTGCCGTCCTGCTGACCTTCTCGGCACTGCTCGCCCTCGCCGCCTTCCTCGCGGTCCTCGCCGTGGTCCGGGACGCCCAGTCCAAGGTCGGCCCCGAGGTCACCGCCTACGAGGTGGCCGAGGAGATCGAGCCCCACCAGCCCCTGGACCCCGCCTGGTTCACCGAGGTCAGCCTCCCCGAGCGGTACCTCCCCGACTCCGCCGTCACCGACCTGTCCGACATCGGGGACATGGTCGCCGTCGGACCCCTGACCCCCGGCTCCCTCCTGCAACGCGACATGATCGCCCCCCTGCCGGACCTCACCGAGGGGGAGCAGGAGATCGCCGTCCTCATCGACGCCGCCACCGGTGTGGCCGGCAAGATCCGACCCGGCTCCACCATCAACCTCTACGCCGCCTACACCATCGAGGACACCGACGAGGACTCCGACCGGCGGTACGAGATGGTCCGCCTCATGGTCAACAACGCCCGGGTGATCGAGGTCGGTGACCTCACCGAGGTGGAACAGGACCGCGTCCGCACGCAGGCCGTGCCCATCACCTTCGCCCTCGACCACCTCGACGCCCAACGCGTCACCTTCGCCGAGGCCTTCGCCGAACAGATCCGTCTGGCCCTGGTCGCCCCCGGTGACGAACGCGAGATCCCCGAGGAGGAGCGCACCTACACGATCATCGGCGACCTGCTGGAAAACCCGCACATCGATCCCCTCCAGTTCTTCCAGGAATGAGCAGGCCCCCGATGACCACGCGCGTTCTCCCCGCCTCCGGTGACCCCGACCTCGCCCGGGCCATGATCACCCTGGTCGGCCAACTGCCCGGCCTGGAGCCCACCCGGGCCGTTCCCGACTCCGTCGCCCTGCTGGACACCCTCGGCGCCCTGGCGGCGGGCAACCCCGCCGACCTCCCCGAGGTCGTCCTCGTCCACGAGGCCATCGGCCCGATGCCGGCCCTGGAACTCGTCCGCGAGGTCGCGATGCGGTTCCCGGCCGTCGGGGTCGTCCGCCAGGCCCAGTGCCTCGCCCAGTTCGCGCTCGCGTCGGGCCATTCCCTCGCGGACGTCCCCGGCGAAGGCGCGGGCCCGGCGACCGGCGAGGGCCGCGCGGTCCAGGGCGCGGGCGGCCAGCGCGTCGGGCTCCAGGGCCCGCAGGGCGCGGTGCACCCGGGTGGTCGCCCAGATGCCGGTCGCGGCGCCCGCGGTGAACCAGAAGGTACGGCGGAACATCTCGGTCCTCTCTCGGCGACCGTCAGCCGCGGCGGGAGCGGCGCGGCGCCCGTCGGGCGGCGGGCACGGTGGGGGGCGGGACGGCCGCGGCGGGCTCCCCCGCCGCGCGGCGCCGGGCCAGCGCTCGACGGACGCCGTAGCCGAAGGCCGCGACCTTCACCAGGGGCCCGCCGAAGGTGGAGGAGACGGTGGTGGAGAGCGCGGAGGCGTTGGCGGTGACCTCCTGGATGTCACCGGCGATGGCGTCCACCCGGTCCAGTTGGGTCTGCGCGGACCGCACCGTGTCGGTGGCCTCGCCCAGCAGGGGGACCGCCCGATCGGTCAACTCCTCCACCAGACGGGTGGCCGCCCGGAGGGCGACGGCGAGCCGGGCCAGCGCGACGGCGAGGAAGGACACCAGAATGGCCCAGAAGACCGCCACCAGGAGGCCGGCCACCTCTCCACCGGACACGTTCGCACCGTTTCTCTCGGCTTGTCTCTGATTCCCGACTGATTCCGACTGTTCCCCGGCCGCTCCCCGGCGTTCCGGTGTCCCGGTTCCGTCCGCGTCGGCGGTGCGTTCCGGGCCCCCCGGGGTGCGGGCTCCCGGGACCGCGGGGGCGGGGTGACCGCTTCCGGCGCGGATGCCCGCGCCGCGGCCGGGCTCCGAGCCTATCGCGCCGGGGCCGGCGGACCGCACCGCTTATCGGGCGCGGCGCCCGCTCCGTTCCCCGCAGTGTACGGGCCGTCGGGACACCGACGTCCGACGTGCCGCGGCGGTGAACGCGGCGGCCCCGCCGGGCGGACCCGTGGTCCGTCCGGCGGGGCCGGGACACCCGTGCGATCCCCTCGCCCCGAGGGGCGACGGGAGGGGATCAGCGGGCGTAGTACTCGACGACCATCTGCTCGTCGCAGATGACCGGGATCTCCTTGCGCAGCGGGTCGCGGTCGAGGCGGAACGCCAGCGCCTGCAGGTTGACCTGCAGGTAGCGCGGGGTCTCGCCGTCACCGGCCCAGCCGCCCTCACGGGCGATCTGGAAGGGGGTCTTCTCACGGCTGCGCTCGCGGACCCGCACGACGTCGTCCGGGCGGACGATGAAGGAGGGCTTGTCCACCTTGCGGCCGTTCACCTCGATGTGGCCGTGGACCACCATCTGGCGGGCCTGGTAGATGGTGCGGGCCAGGCCGGCCCGCAGGACGAGCGCGTCCAGGCGGCGCTCGAGCTCGACGATGAGTGCCTCACCCGTCTTGCCCTCGACCTTCCGAGCGCGGTCGTAGGCACGGGCCAGCTGTCGCTCGCTGATGTCGTACTGCGCGCGCAGCCGCTGCTTCTCGAGCAGACGGACCTTGTAGTCACTGGTCTGCTTGCGGCCCCGACCGTGGACACCCGGCGGGTAGGGACGCTTCTCGAAGTACTTGACCGCCTTGGGGGTCAGGGCGACGCCGAGCGCCCGCGACTTCTTGACCTTGGGACGCGACTGGTTCACGTCGGAGGAACCTCCGTGTAGCTTAGGTTAGCCTTACCTTAGTTTCAGGAGTGCACATGTCTCGTACCGGGAGCCCCAAGACGGGTCAGCCGCGCCCCGCGGTGGACGACGCACGACGGCCCTCGGCCGCCGAACGCGTGCGCACGATGACCGATTCAAGCGCATCGGCCGGGCTCGTGATCCCGGGGGCGGCCTCCGACGAGGACCGTCACAGCCGCACCGAGATCCGCGCCGTGGACACCGACGGTACCGTATTCCTGCTGGTGGAGGGGAATTCGGCCGCCGCGTCGGCGGTCGCGGCACGCGGTGACGACCCCCCGGCCTGTGTGATGGAAATCACGGACGTGGCACCGGTCGCCGTGCCCCACCGGATCCGTGGACGGGCGTGGATCGCCGGATGGCTGCGCACCCCCTCGGCGGAGGAGACCCGACGCGCGGACCGGCCGGCCGCCGGGGATCCCCGGGCCCCGGGCCCCCACGGGGTCGGGGATCCGGCTCCGGTGCCGCTGGTGCTGGAGGTCGGCGAGGCGTACACCGACGACCTGTGGGGCGCCGAGCACGTGGACGCGGAGGCCCTCCGCGCCGCCCGCCCCGACCCCCTGGCCCGCGGGGAGGCGACACTGCTCCAGCACCTCGCGGCGGCCCACCACGAGCAGCTGCGCGGCCTGTGCCGGCTGTTGGACCCGGCGACCGCCGACCGGGCCCGGGAGGGGCGGATCGCCCCGCTCGCGCTGGACCGGTTCGGGCTGCGGGTGCGGTTCTGGGACGGCGTCCCCCGGGGCGGGCGACCGAACGGCTTCGATGCCCGGTTCGACTTTCCCCGGCCGGTGCGGGACGCCGCCGAGCTGCGGTGCGCGATGCGCCGGCTCCTCGGGGCCGGCTGAGCGTCCCCGGCCGGTCAGGGAGGCGACACTGCTCCAGCACCTCGCGGCGGCCCACCACGAGCAGCTGCGCGGCC
>NZ_VKHS01000555.1 GCF_014141525.1 Streptomyces calidiresistens | reverse complement strand
GGGCACGGGCGGGCGGCCGACGCGGGGTGAGCGGCGGGGCGACCCGACCGGCGGCACCCCCACCGCGACCCGACGGCGGACCGGCGGGCCGACCGGCCCCGAACGGGGGTCGGGAACGATCGGCGACCGCGACCGGCGTCCCGCGTCGGGAGGTGCGCGGGGAGGACGTCGGCCGACACGGGCCGGTGCGGGGCGGCGCGGCCCGCAGGGGTGTCAGGCGCTGCCGTTGAGCCGGCCGTGTCCGTCGGTCCCCGCTCCGGGGCTCCCGTCGGGCCCGTTCTCCTCGTACTCGTCGTCGTACTCGTCGTCGAGCCAGGAGTCCTCGTCGTCCGCGTCGACGGTCTCGCTGCTCCAGGAGGCGCGGGCCAGTTCGACGCCGGGCAGGCCGTCGACCAGTTCGATGGGGTCGACGAGATAGGCGATGGCCTCCGCGGGGTCGCGGCTGACCGCCTCGCCGGCGGGGCCGCGTTCCTCGTCGGGGAGGAGTTCGTCGGCGTGGATGCGCGCCAGCGCCGTGCGGGTGAGGCGTTCGATGTCGGCCACCTCCAGGAGCAGGTCGACGCGTACCCTGACCCGGCCGATTTCCTCTGGTGTCATGGGGGTGAGGGTATGCCCGTGGCCGGTCGAGTCTTCCCCGCGACCCGCGACGCGCCGTAACATCGCTCACCACGCCCGCGAACCGCAGCAATCCCCGGGAGCCCCCGTGGCCGAGCACCGCCGCATGTCCGATCGTCGCCCCCTGTTGACGGGGGTGGTGTCCGCGGTGGTGTTGTGCGGGGTGTGGTTGATGCCGTCCGCGCACGCCGGGCCGGATGTGGGGGACGGCGGGCCGGGGATCGGCACGGTGAGCGAGTCCGTGGAGGGGCCCGGGACGTCGGCGCCCCGGCCGCCCGCCGACTGACGGGGATTCGCTTCCGGAACGTCCCCCGCGATCGTTCCCCCGGCTCGATGGGCCGCCGGGAGCGGGCGGGGAGGGCGATCGGAATGACCGGTTCCGCCGCATTGGACTTCCCCGATCATCCGATCGCCAAACGTGATTCCCGTCACATCAGTACTCGGCCCGAGGGGCGCTTTTCGGCCGGCGGGGATCCCTCACCGGGGTCCTCGTGCGATCGCCGCGGGCCCCTCGGGCCCCCGTCCCGGGGCCGACCGGGCTCACTCGCCGGGAGGCACCAGGGGACCGGTGACCTCCTCCACCGCCCGGGCGAGCGCCCCGGAACGGACGAACCCCGTCGCCGTCTCCAGTTCCGGCGCCAGATGGCGGTCCGGCCCCGGTCCCGGCACCCCGGCCGCCCGCAGCGCGGCCACCGCCGCCCGGGCCGCCGGCCCCGGCCGCAGCCCCTCGGCGGTCTCCCGCAGCTCCAGGGCCCGGGTCGCCGCGCACAGCTCGACGCCGATCACCCGGGCCAGCCCGTCCACGGCGGTGCGCAGCTTGCGGGCGGCGGACCAGCCCATCGAGACGTGGTCCTCCTGCATCGCCGAGGAGGGGATGGAGTCCACCGATGCGGGTACGGCGAGCCGCTTGAGCTCGGAGACCAGCCCCGCCTGGGTGTACTGGGCGATCATCAGCCCGGAGTCCACGCCCGGGTCGTCGGCGAGGAAGGCGGGCAGGCCGTGCGAGCGCCGGCGGTCCAGCAGCCGGTCGGTGCGGCGTTCGGCGATCGAGGCCAGGTCGGCGACGGAGATGGCGAGGAAGTCGAGCACGTAGCCGACGGGGGCGCCGTGGAAGTTGCCGTTGGACTCCACGCGCCCCATGCCCGCCCGGTCGGGGTTGTCCACCCGGGCGGCGTCCGGCTCGTCGAGGACGTCGAAGAGGACGACCGGGTTGTCCACGGCGGCGGCGAGTTCGCGTTCGGCGACCAGGCGGGCGTGCGCGAGGGTGTCCCGGCCGGCGCCGGAGACCTGCGGCGCGCAGCGCACGGAGTAGGCGTCCTGGACGCGCGGCTCCTCGTCCTGGTGGTGGCCGAGGAGTTCGGAGCCGGCCAGCACACGGCGCATGACGGCGGCGGAGGCGGCCTGTCCGGGATGCGGGCGCAGTGCGTGCAGGGCGGGGTCCAGCACGCGGTCGGTGCCCATCAGCGCCTCCAGCGTCAGGGCGGCGGTGATGTCGGCGGCGGTGTGCAGGGTCTCCAGGTCGGCGCAGGCCATCAGGAGCATGCCGAGCATCCCGTCGGTGCCGTTGAGCAGCGCCAGCCCTTCCTTCTCGTGGAGTTCGAGAGGGGTGAGGTCGTGCTCGGCGAGCAGTTCGGCGGCGGGGCGGATCCGGCCGTCGGGCCCCTCGGCCTCCCCCTCGCCCAGGAGGGTGAGGGCGCAGTGGGCCAGCGGGGCGAGGTCGCCGGAGCAGCCGAGCGAGCCGTACTCGTGGACCACGGGGGTGATGCCCGCGTTGAGCAGGTCGGCCAGGGCCCGGACGACGACGGGGCGGACGCCGGTGCGTCCGGAGCACAGGGTCTTCAGGCGCAGGAACATCAGCGCCCTGACCACCTCCCGCTCGACCCGGGGGCCGGTGCCGGCGGCGTGCGAGCGGACGATGTGGTGTTGGAGGCGGACCCGCAGGTCGGGAGCGATGTGCCGGACGGCCAGGGCGCCGAAGCCGGTGGAGACGCCGTAGACGGGGTCGGAGCCGGCGGCGAGGTCGTCGATGATCCGACGGGAGGCCGCGACGGCGGTCAGGGTGCGGTCGGGGATGCGGACGCGGGCGTCGTGCCGGGC
The DNA here is from genome assembly GCF_014141525.1 of Streptomyces calidiresistens. GTDB lineage: Bacteria > Actinomycetota > Actinomycetes > Streptomycetales > Streptomycetaceae > Streptomyces > Streptomyces calidiresistens. The sequence continues at coordinate 1,046 of NZ_VKHS01000555.1, read as the reverse complement.
GACGGCGAGGACGTCCGCCGGCGTGGTGCCGGCCGGGTTCACCACCACGGTGTGCATGGACATATTCAGGCACCCTACGGGGTGAATCGCGACTCGTCACGGGGTGTGGCGCGGACCGCCTTCCGGCTGCCGGCCGCGCCGCGCAGGGCCCGGCGGTCGGGGGTGCGGGGGCCGGCGGCGTCGGCCAGCAGGACCACCTCGCGGCCGATGTCGCCGCGACCGGCCACCACGGGTTCGAGCAGGCCGTCGGTCTTGGCCCGGTACTGGGCGGCGTCGGCCAGGCGCAGCAGGCGGCGGGCGGTCAGCGGCGGGCCGATGGCCTCGTCGGTGCCGGCCAGTCCGCAGGCGGCGCCCCCGGTCCCGCCCGCGATCCGCCCCGGGCGGGCGGGGCGGGCCGGGCGCCCGGCGGCGGGCGGCCCGCCGTCGGGCGCGGGCGCGTCGCCCTCCGGGGGCGAACCGCCGTCGGCTGCCCCGCGGGGCACCGGCGGGCCCGGGATGCCGGCGAAGCCGGGCGCCGCCGCGCGGCGGCAGATGTGGCGGGCGGCGTCGAGGAGTTCGTCCCCGTCGGCGCCGACGGACAGCAGGCAGAACTCGTCGCCGCCCAGACGGGCGGCGAGGGCGCCGGGCAGTCGGCGGGCGCTCTCCGACAGCAGGTCGGCGAAGGCGCGCAGCAGGCGGTCGCCGGTGGCGTGGCCGAGGGTGTCGTTGACCTGCTTGAGGCCGTTGAGGTCGAAGACGGCCAGGCGGACGGAGGTGCCCTCGCGGTGGTGTTCGGTCAGGGCCTCGGCGAGGCGGTCGTCGGCGCAGCGGCGGTTGGCCAGCCCGGTGAGCGGGTCGGTGCGGGCGAGGCGGTGGGCCTCGTCGAGGCGTTCCTGCTGGGTGAGGGCGGCGCCCGCCAGGGCGGCGAGGGCCCGCAGGAGTTCGAGGTCGGCGTCGGCGAAGGCCGGGTCGCCGGACGTGCGGCGGGCCCGCAGTTCCCCGCGCAAGCGGTCGGTGACCGGCAGGGGCACGGTGAGGCGGCGGGGGTCGGGGCTGTCTCTTATACA
>NZ_VKHS01000554.1 GCF_014141525.1 Streptomyces calidiresistens | reverse complement strand
GGCGGGGTTTCCGGCCGGTTGGTTTGTCGGGTGTCGTCCGGGGGAAGTCCGTTCACCGTCGCGGGGTGGCGCCACCGCGGAGCGTGACGGCGGGGTCGGAAGGGGCGGCGTTCCCCGTGGTCAACCGCGCGGAGGGGCGTACCCGGGGGCGCGCGGGGAGTGCGAATGCGCTCCGACCGTTGTCCACACGCCCCGGTTGATCGCGCGCGATTCCCTCGGATGAGGCGGTCTTCCCCGGACGTTCCTCCGATAGTCGGTGCACGCCCGGCGGAACCGGTGAGCGCGAGGTCGCGTTCGGCGCCGGGCGGCGAGGGGGAGCCCGCGTGGACCTCACACCACAGCACCATCCGATCGTCATCCTCGACATCGTCGGTTCCGGCCGGCGCACCGATCCCGACCAATCCTGGTTGCGCGAACGGCTCTACGCCATGACCGAGCGGGCCCTGCGGACGGCCGGCATCGAGGGGGCGGAGACCGAGGACCGGGGGGACGGCATCCTGGCCCTCCTGCCCGGCGGGATCCCCAAGACCGCCCTGCTCGGACCGTTCGTCGACGCCTTCGACGCCGAACTGCGCGCCCACGCCCGCCTGTACCGCACGGGGCCGCGCTCGCTGCGGCTGCGCGCCGCCCTGCACGCCGGGGAGGTCGCCCGCGACGAGCGGGGCTGGGTGGGCGCCGACCTGAACACCGCCTTCCGCATGGTGGACCTCCCCGCCCTGCGCGGCACCCTGGAGACCGCCGACCGGGCCGTGCTGGCCCTGGCCGTCTCCGACCTGCTGTACCGGGCGATCGTCCGGCACGACCACCCGGGCATCGACCCCACCGAGTACCGGGAGGTGCCCTTCGCCGCCAAGGAGATCAGCGGCGAGCGGGTGTGGATCCGGGTCCCCGGCTACTACGAGCCGCCGGGCCTGCCCGCGCCCGGGACGTCCCGGGAGTCCGGGCAGGCGCCGCCGGTCGGGAACGCGGCGGACCCCGCCGGGGCGACCCGGCGAGAGGCCCCCGCCCCCGCCGAGGCGCCCCCGGACGCCCCGCCGGCCGGCAACAGCGGCATCGGCACGGTGCACGGCGGCATCCACCACGGGGGGATCGGCGTCAACCGCGGTGAGGTGAACCAGCGGTGGATCGGCGCCACGGGCGCCGACACCGGGGAGGAGACCGCGAACCTCCGGCGCGAGCTGGAGCGGCTCCGCGTCGAGCTGAAGGAGGCGCTGCGGCGCCGCGAGATCGACGAGGAGACCCACCGGGACGCGGGTGCCGAACTCGACGAGGCCGAGCGCCACGCCGAGGCGGCGGAGGCCCGGGACGAGCCGGCCCGGGGCCGGGTGCTGCGCGCGCTGCGCCGGCTCAAGGGGCTGGTCGAGGACGTCGGCGGGCTCGCCGGCGCCGTCACCGCGTTGATCAACGTCGTCCGGGGAGGCACGGCATGAGCACCACGGAGAGCTTCGTTCCCCCGCCGAACACGCCCCCGCCGAACGTGCCGCCGGCGGGCGGGAACAGCGGGATCGCCACCCTCCACGGGGGGATCAGCGACGGCGGCATCGGCGTCAACCACGGCACCGTGTACCAGTACCACGTGCGGCCGGACGCCTCACCGCAGGAGCGGGCCCGGATGGCGGGGCGCTGCCTGGGCGCGGGGCTGCGCGAGCGCGCCGAGCGGCTGTTCGAGGAGGCGGTCGCCGGTGGGCTGGACACGGCGGAGGTGCGGTACGGCCGCCTGCTGGCGGTGGTCAGCCGCCGGTCACCGGAGGAGTTGAGCGACGCCGACTGGCAGCGGTCGCGCGACCTGTTCCCCGCGCCCGGCGTCGCCCCGTCCCCCGATCCGGACGGGTACGGGGCGGCGGCCCGGGCCGTGGCCTGGCTCCTGACGGCGGTGCTCGACCCGGAGCTCTCCGTGCGGGATCCGGAGTCGGGGGAGGTCCCGGCGGAGGCCGGCACGGGCGCGGTGGGCGGGCTGCCGCCGGAGCCCGGCACCGACGTCACCGCGATCCTCGCCGACCTGCCCCTGGCCCGCCGCGAGGAGATCGAGGACCACCTCCGGCACATGATCGAGGTCCTGCGGCGGCGGTTGAGCGACGCGGACGAGGCACGGGCGCTGGAGGAGGCCCGGCTCGCCGACCGGCGGGCCGAGCGGGTGCCCTACTTCTTCACCGCCGACCCCCTGCCGCCCCGCGCGCCGGACCCGGCCGCCGTGCCCCGATGGCTGCCCAACGCCCGGGTCGGGCTTGCGGTCACCGGGGTGGCCCTGCTGTTGGGGCTGGTGGTGGGGGTGGTCGGCCTCGCCTCCTCCGATTCCGGCGGCGGGTCGGGGTCCACGGGGTTCGACTCGGGGTTCGGCTCGGATTCCGGGTTCGACTCCTCCTCCTCCTCCTCGTCCGAGGGGGAGGCCGGTGTCGGCGTCGTGGTGGGTCTGCTGGTGGGCGTGGGCCTCGCCGGAGGACTGTTCGCCCTGGCCCACCACCGGACCGCCCCGAGACGGCTGCACGAACGCCGCCTGCGCCTGTGGATGCCCCCCGCCGGCCCGCGGCCGAACGGCTCGGGGGGCCTGGCCGACCGCCTGCTGCGGCGCCGGGCCGGCACCTCCGCCGAGGCCCGGGCGGAGGCGTCCGCGCGGCGTCGGGAGGCGTTCCGGTCGACCGTCGCCGACCTGGTGGACGCCCGCTACTCCGCCCTGGCCCCGCACGACGCGGCCGCGGCGGCGCACCGGATGGCCGCCACCGCCGACCGCCGGACCGAGCTGACGGCCGAACTGACCCACCACCACTGGCGCACCGGTGACGCGGCCGGTCTGGACTGGCTGATCCAGCGCCGCGCGGCCGAGGACGCCCGCCGTCCGCTGCCGGCGCCGCGTCCCACCGACCCGACCGGGACCTCCGACGGGTTCCGCTGGGCGCGGGTGATCGGCGGGATCACGGCGGGGCTGTGCCTCCTGGTCCTCATCGGCCTGGCCATGGGGACGGGGGTCCTGTGGGTCACCGTCATCGCCTGGGGCATCGCCCTGTACACGGGCCCCGAGACGGCCCGGGTCGCCGCCCTGGTGCGCATCCACGAGGAGGAGCGGAAGCGCTGGGAGGAGGACAGCCGGTGGCAGCGCTCGTGGGCGGACACCCTGCTGCGCAACCGGCCGGACGACGTCCGGATGGCCCGCTGGCTGGAGGTGGACAAGCAGCGTCTGCGCCGCGCCATGCTGGCCGAGCACCGGATGGAGAACCGGGACATCATCTTCGACTTCTTCGTCCTGGAGGCGGCCCCGGACTGCGTGCGCGCCCGGGTGCCCGGCGGGCCGGTGCGCTACTCCGAGTCGGTGCTCAAGCTGTTCGTGCTCACCGGCAAGGGGGTCTGGGTCAGCACCTGGCGGGTGGATTCCGCCACCGGCGGGCACACCGGCCGCAACGACGTGGTCTTCCGCTACGACGCCATCGGCTCCGCGATGCTCGACACCGGCCCCGCCGGGACGGAGGAGGGCGCCACGGGCCGGGTCCCGCGCGAGGCGCTGCGCCTGGTCCTGCACAACCGGCAGGACGTCCGGGTGGAGATGGAGGACTACGCCCTGCTGGGGGAGACCGGTGAGGGGACGGAGAGCCTGCGCGACCTGGCCCGGGAGGTCTCCGGGGCGGCGGACGGCTTCCGGATGCTCGCGGCCCTGACCACCGAGGGCAAGGAGTGGTTCGACCACCGCCGCCGACAGGCCCACCGGGCCCTCCACGGGCGGCGGGACCGGGAGGGGGGCCGGACCTCGGGGGTGTGAACCCGCTGTCTCTTA
>NZ_VKHS01000553.1 GCF_014141525.1 Streptomyces calidiresistens | reverse complement strand
CACCCCCGCCACTACCCCCTGGGCACCCTGGCCGAGGACGTCCGTGCCCAGGCGCGGACCCTGGCCGACGACGGGCCGGTGCACCTGCTGGGGCACTCCATGGGCGGACTGATCGCGCGGGCCGCCGTGCTGCGCGGCCCCGACCCCTTCGCCTCGCTGACCCTGCTCAGCTCCGGCCCGGGCCGGCTCGGTCCCTCCTCCCGCTGGAAGGTGCGGGTGCTGCGGGCCGGGATCCCGGCGCTCGGGCAGCGCGGGATGTGGCGGCTGTGGCATCCCCGCCCCGAGCACTCCGAGGTCGGGACGTTCATGTTCCGCCGGTGGATGCTGAGCAGCCCCGGTCAGTTGCGGGCGACCGGGCGGTTGCTGCTGCGCGAACCCGACCGGGTGGAGCAGCTCGCCGCCACCGGTCTCCCGGTCCACGTGGTCTCCGGGGAGCGGGACGGGGCCTGGCCGGTGGCGTGGATGGACGAGATGGCGGCGCGCCTGCGGGCCCACCGGTCGGTGATCCCCGGGGCCGAGCACTCGCCCAACGTGGAGCGTCCGCGCGCCACGGCCGAGGCCCTGGTGGACTTCTGGGCGCGGCTCACCCCTCGCCGTTGACGAAGGCCATCACCCCGCCGGCGATCTGCTGCACCGCGATCGCCGACAGCAGCATCCCCGACAGCCGTGTGACCAACACCACGCCGCCATCCTTGATCAGCCGGACGATGAGCAGGGAGTACCGCATGGTGAGCCAGAGGATCAGGTGGAGCAGGGCGATCGCCGCCCACACCGCGGTGTGCTCCCCGACCCCGTCGGCGCGCTCGACCGCGAGGATCACCGTGACGATGGCGCCCGGCCCGGCCAGCAGCGGCATGCCCAGCGGCACCAGGGCCACGTTGACCTCCTTGGTCTGCCGGGGCTCCTCCATCTTGCCGGTGAGCAGGTCCAGCGCGACCAGCAGGAGCAGCAGGCCGCCCGCGATCATCAGGGCGGGGACCGAGACCCCCAGGTAGTTCAGGATGTGCTGCCCGGCGAGACCGAAGAGGACGATGACGGCCAGCGCCACCAGGGTGGCCTGCCAGGCCATCCGCCGTTGCACGCGCACCGGGCGGCCGGAGGTCAGGGCGAGGAAGATCGGCGTGATGCCGGGCGGGTCCATGATCACGAAGAGGGTGACCAGGACGGAGCCGAAGAGGGTGATGTCGATGATGTCGGGCATGACGGGGACCGTGCTGTCTCGGGATCCGTGGAACGGAGTGCGAACGGGGACCGCGCCCCGACCCGGCCGACCCCCGGTGGGCGGGGCGGCAGGGGGTCGGCGCGCGGGAAAGGACATCGAACGGTATCGAACGCCGGTCAACCGGTCGGAACCGGTACCGAACGAGGCGGGAGCCGGGGCGCGCCCCTCCGGGCGGTGACCCCGCGCGGAGGCCCGGCGGGGGCTGCCCGGCCGGGCGGCCCCCGGTGCCGGACGGCCCGCCGTCAGCCGGTGATCGGCGCGGCGCCCGAACCCCGGGCCGCGATCTCCGCGTACACGTCGGGGTCGGTGGTGTGCTCGCCCAGCACGCAGGTCTTCCGGCTGCCGTGGTAGTCGCTGGAGCCGGTGACCAGCAGGCCCAGTTCGCCGGCCAGCTCGCGGACCCGGCGGCGGGCCGCCGCGTCGTGGTCCATGTGGTCGGCCTCGATGCCGTCCAGGCCCGCCTCGGCCAGCTCCGCCACGGCGCTCTCGGGCAGCACCCGGCCGCGCTTGACCGCCATTGGGTGCGCGAAGACCGTCACCCCGCCGGCGGCGCGCACCAGGCGCACCGCCGCCACCGCGTCCAACTCGTGCTTGTCCACGTGCGCCCGGCCGCCGTCGGCGATCCACTCCGGGGTGAAGGCGGCGGCCACATCGGGCACGATCCCGGCCTCGACCATGGCGGTGGCGATGTGCGGCCGCCCGATCGTCCCGCCGGGACCGGCCAGCTCCACCACCCGCTCCCACTCCACCGGTGCGCCCAGGTCGGTCAGCCGCCGGACGATGGCCCGGGCCCGGGGCACCCGATCGTCGCGCAACAGCTCCCGCTCCCGGGCCAGGGCGGGCTCCTCCGGGTCGAAGAGGTAGGCCAGCAGGTGCAGCCCGATGCCCCGGTACCGGCAGGACAACTCGCACCCCGGCACCAGGGTCAGACCCGCCGGGAGGGCCCCGGCGGCCTCGGCGTGCCCGGCCACCGTGTCGTGGTCGGTGAGGGCGATCACGTCCAGCCCTGCCGCGGCGGCGCCGCGCATCAGATCGGCGGGGGCGTCCGTGCCGTCGGAGGCCGTGGAGTGGGTGTGCAGGTCGATGCGCACGGTGGCGGCTCCCCGGGGGACGGCGACGGGCGGGACACCGCCACCCTAGTCCCGCCCCGGCCACCGCTCCCCGACGGGCACCTCCCGCCCCTCCGGGCCGGGGTCAGCGCAGCAGCTTGGGGGAGAGGGCGCCGCAGGGGATGAGGTCTATCTCCGCGCCGGCCTCCCGCAGGTCGGTCAGCACCAGCTCGTCGTACATCATCAGCCCGGCCTCCTCGGGCCAGACCACCGCCCACAACCACAGGCCCAGCGCCTCCCCGGCGAAGACCGCGCGGTCCCCCGGGGTGTCCCGCAGCCGCCACAGCGGGGTGGGCCGGCCCGCCGCGTGCACCTTGGCGTGCGGGGAGCGGTCCACCTCCATCAACGGGGCCGGGTCGGGGCCGTCGATCCCGGCGAACCGGGCACCGAGCCCGAGGGCGGGCTCCTCGGAGATCAGCAGCAACTCGCCCGGCCCGCCCAGCGGGGCGGGTCCGGAGCAGGCCACGACGGACGCCCGCCCGCCGCTGCGTTCGTCCCCGGCGCAGGCCGCGCCGGTGTGGAGCCAGCCCAGGGGCAGCGGCCAGGGCATCCACACCGGTACCACCGCCCGTGACACGCAGACCGACAGGGCGTCGATGCTCGGGGGCAGGGCCGGTTGCAGGGGTTGGACGGGACCGTGGGCGGCACACTGCCAGGAGTCGGAGAACAGACCGGGGGCACGCACCCGGTCACCGCACCTCGGACAGGTCGGTTCACCCCTCATGCGTACCCACGGTCCTCCCGTCCGGGCCCCCAGTCAAGGAGGTCAGCCGGGGAGTGGTGCGCCGGCGCGTCGCGGGTCGCGCGTGTCGACGCCCCGGGAGAGCCACAGTTCGCGCAGCGCCTCGGCACCGTGCACCCGTTTCCACGCCGCCTCGTTCGGCGTCATGGGCAGCAGCGGCAGGATCCGCACCGGCTCGGCGGGCGCCGGCAGCGGCACGTCGGGCACCAGGCCGCCGGGCTCGCCCACCAGCACGGCGGTGAAGGGGGCACCGGGCCACAGCGGCTCGCCGGTGTCCAGGGAGGCGCCGGGGACGGGCACCACCCCCTCCACCCGGGGCGCCGCCGCCAGGACGGCCAGGGGGCGCAGGACGCGGTCGATCGGGGGCCGGTCGGGGCCGGGGCCGGGCCGCAGGGTGAGCACCAGCTCGGCACGCGGCCCCCGGACCGGATCGGCGACCGGGGCCGCCGGATCGGTCATCGGCTCGGCGGACATGCCCAGGGTGACGTAGCGCACCAGCGCCCCGTCGGTCGGGTCGGTCCCCTCGCCCCCGCCGGTTCCGGGGCCCGCCTCCCGGGGCTCCGGGGGGCAGAGGAAGCGCAGCACCTCGATCGGGTCCACGCCCAGGAAGGTGACCGAGGCCCGGGCGTCGGGCTCGCCGAAGGCCTCGACCAGCGCCCGCTCCACCGCGGGCAGGGGGTTCGGTGCCGTCCCCCCGTCCCCGC
>NZ_VKHS01000552.1 GCF_014141525.1 Streptomyces calidiresistens | reverse complement strand
GGCCCCGAACCGCGCCGACGGCCTCTCCCCCGCCGGCCGCCCCGCCACCGTGGCGTACCTGTTCCCGCTGTGATCGCGTGGCCTTCCGCAGTACCGTCCACACCCTGTGCACCGGCTGCCGCGAGATTCCACCGGATCCCGATACCGGTCCCGTCCGGCTTCCCATGGAGGCCGAGGACCGGCGGCCGCGCGGGAGAGGGCTTCGGGCACGTCGGCCGGTCCCCTCGTGACGATTCGTCGCGCCTCTTCGCCCCTACCGGTGCAGGGTGCGGCGGGGACCCCGTGCTCCCGGACACCGTCGAAGTCACCACCTCGAACCGGCTGCTGGGGGGGCGCCCGGGTTGTGGGTTGGGTTGAAGGAGGCACTGGCGCCTCCGCTTTTCCGGGTGATGGGTGGGGTCGGCACCTGTCGGGGTGGCTCGGTACCGTACCGGGGTCGTAACCCCTTGTATCGAGCGGAGCAGGGCATGAGTGGCGGAACGTCGAGGAACGGTCGGTTGCGGACGGTCGTGGCGGGGGTGGCGGGGGCCGCACTGCTGATGACCGGGTGTTCCTCCTCGGACGCGGGCGAGGAGAACGACCCCATCGCGGGTACGGAGACCGCCCCGGCGGAGCCCACCGAGGAGGCGGATGACGAGGCGAACGGCGGCGACGAGGCCGGGAGCGAGCCGGAGGACTCCATCGAGCGCCCGGAGATCGACCTCGGGGACGACTTCGAGAACGTCTACGAGGGCGAGGAGACCGGTGACCCGGTCAAGGACGCCATCCTCCGCGACAGCCGGGGGTTCGTCGACGCCGTTGACGAGGGCATCATCCACCACGAGACGGATCGTCCGGCAGTGCGCTTCTACATCAAGGGCGACGCGCTGGACCAGACCGTTCAGTTGATCAGCACGATCATCGATCGAGGTAACTCCTCGATCGGGACGACCCGGTATTTCAATCGAGAGGTGACTGTTTTCGAGGACGGCAGTTCAGCTGCGGTACTCTTCTGCCGCGATTTCAGCGGCGTGGCCACCATTGACTTCGAAACTCGCGAGGTGACCAAACAGGCGGACGCCGATGCGAAGCCGGCCCTGTACGCTTCCCGAGTCGAGCTCAATGAACTGGGTGTATGGCAGACGAGCGAATACAGCGTGACCTCGGAGGCCCCCGAGTGCCGGTGAATCGAAGCCACTGGACAGTTCTTTCGCTCCTCTCCATCATCACATTTTCAGGTGCTTTGTTGTCGCCCCCAGCTCATGCCGACGAACGGCACATAGTGGAAAACGCGACTCCCCCGCCCGAGGCTCCGCCCCGAACGGGTGGCGGGGGTGGCGGTGGGGGGATCCACGCGGAGGCGCGGATCGTGTTCACCTCCACCGGCAAGGGGAACCCGGCGCCGTTGGTCTCCGCCACCTCCTGGACTCCACCGGCCTGCTACTACGCGCCCCTCTACACCCCCGCTCAGATGCGGGACAAGGAGGACGACTGGCTGCGCCACATGACGGTGGACTCCCCGCACGAGGAACAGGTCCAAATCGACACCCGGGACCGGTACGAGGACCTGTTCGGTGAGGACGGGGAGTTCCCCGACTTCCACACCGACCGCGCGGGCGAGGGGATGTTCTGGTCCCGGGTGATCAACCGCGACCACCCCGACCGGGCCGCCCAGTACTCGTGTGAGCCGCGGCTGTTCTGGGTGGACTTCGGCGATCCGCCGCCCCCGGGCCCCGGCGTGGTCGACACCGCCACCCTGGCGGCGCTGGCGTGGGAGTACACCCGGGTGCCGGAGACCGAGGTGACCCTCAACCCCGAGGGCAGCCAGGTGGTGAACCTTCCCTCCTGGGTCTGGCTGGACGAGGCCGCCTTCGAACCGGTGACGGTGCGCGCCGAGCTGCCGGACTACGGCATCTGGGCCGAGACCGTCGCCACCCCCCGCAGCCTGCGCCTGGCACCGGGCACCCCCGACGCCGTCCTGCACCCCGCCTCCGGCCGCTGCGAGGCGCGCGGCGGACGCATCGGGGAGCCCTGGACCCGGGGCAGGAGCGGCGAGGAACCGCCCTGCGGCATCACCTACCTGCGCTCCACCGCCACCGGCACCCCTCACACGATGGAGGCCACCCTGGTGTGGGGCGTCTCCTGGACCGACTCCCTCGGCGGCGGGGACACACTGCCCGACGGCGAATACGCCACCACCCTCGACGTGACCGTCGACGAGGTCCAAGCGGTCGTCCGATAGCGGCGGGGCCCGGCCCACGGGTCCCGCGTGGGCCCATCACCCCCGGTCGAAGGGTCCGGAGGGGCCCGTCCGTCGCTCGCCGGCCGGTCCCCGGGCCGCGTCTCCCGGCGGGTCATCGGGTGCGCGTCCCTCGGCTCGCCCACCGCGCCCCGGACTGTCGGGAAACCGTCACGATCGGTCACTCCCGACCACCTCCCGTGCAGGGTCGAACACTCCCGCCCACCATCCGCCGGCCACGTGGGGACAGTCCTGTAGTGGACAGCGCCCCGGGGGCGGACGGGGCCGCCGCACCGGGTTACATGGGGACGGGCCCCACGGGCGCGGCCCCTGTGTCGCGGCCCCGCCCCTCACGGAGGGGAGCGGGCCCTCCGGCCGAGCCGACCGGACGTCTGCCGGCGGATCACGGGCGCCCTTCCCGGGGCCGGCCAGATCGGAGGACCCCCGATGACACGTGTCGCGCACCCTGCCCCCCGCCTCGTGCTGGTCGGGGCCACCGACGCCCGGGGCACCGCCCTGGTGGAGTTGATCGAGGAGCGGAACCCCACCGGTTACGGGGAACTGCGCCTGGTCGATCCGACCGGCCGCCGCCGGGCCGTCGGGAGCCGCCGCACGCCCGCCCTCCCTTTGGAGGAAGCGGTCTTCGAGGGCGCCGATGTCGTCTTCCTGTGCTCGGGCTCCGGCATCAGCCGCCGCTGGGCACGTCCCGCCGCGCGCCGGGGCGCCCTGGTCGTGGACACCTCGGACGCCTTCCGCGGCGACCCGGAGGTCTCCCCGGTGGTGCCCGAGGTCAACGGCACGACGGCCGCGCGGCTCCCGTCGGGCTCGGTCGTGGCGTCCCCCCGGCCGATGACCGTGGCGCTGGCCCGGTTGCTGCACGGCGTCGAGCGGGCCTGCGGGGTCCGGCAGGCCGTGGTGAGCACCTATCAGGCCGCGTCGGGTGCGGGGCACCCGGGGATGGAGGAACTGCTGGAGGGCAGCGAGTTGGCGCTGCGGGATCCGGACGCCGAACCGCCCTCGGAGAGCTTCCGCCCGCCGTTGGCCTTCAACGCGGTGCCGGCGGTGGGTGGGCCGCTCCCCGACCGGTCCACCACGGAGGAGGAGCGTCTGACGCGCGAGACCCGCCGGGTGCTGAACCGACCGAGGTTGAACCTGACGGTGACCTGCGTGAGCGTTCCCGTGGTCAGCGGGCACTCGGCCACCCTGTTCGTCGAGGCGGAGGTACCGATGCGGAGGCGGGAGTTGGTACGGCTGTTGGGGTCGTTGCCCGGCGTGGTGGTGCACGACGCGGCCGACCCCCGGCAGACGCCGACGCCGTTGACCGCCGGCGATCCGGACACGGTGCACGTGGGGCGGGTACGGGTGGTTCCGCACGATCCGCGTGGCTTCTGGCTGTGGCTGACGCTGGACGACCTGCGGGCCGGGAGCGCCCGGAACGCCCTGGGCATCGCCGAGGCGTATCTCGCCCGACGGGGGACTCCCGTGCCGGGCACCGGTACGCACGCGGACGGAGCCGGCCCCCGGCGGGCCGGTGGGAGGGGGTCCCTCCCGGTGCGGTCGCGGGGGTGAACGC
>NZ_VKHS01000551.1 GCF_014141525.1 Streptomyces calidiresistens | reverse complement strand
CCCCTGCCCCCGGCGCCCCGGGCAACACCCCGATAACACTCTCCGGCCCGGCGCGTGGACGCCGGTGGAACGGGCAAGGGGCCGGCGACAGTCGGCCCCTCGGGGCCGTCCACATCTGCGCATGTCGGAACATGGGGGACACGGTGTCGGATACCGGGACGACGAGGCCCGCCGAGGAGCGACCGGAACATCGGGAGGCCCCCGCCGCGGACGGCACGGGGGGCGGCGGACCGGGCGACCCCGACGCCTCGCCCCGGGTGGAGACCGCCGACCGGCCGGGCACCGGGGTGCGGACGCGACAGTGGGTCGGCCTGCTCGGGGGGCTGGCACTGGCCGTCCTCGTCCGGTGGGTGCTTCCCGATTCGCTGGCCCCCCAGGACAAGAACGTGGCGGCGGTGGCCGTGCTGATGGCCGTGTGGTGGATGAGCGAGGCGCTGCCCCTGCCCGCCACGGCGCTGGTGCCGCTGATCGCCTTCCCGGCGCTGGACGTGGCGCCCATCGACGAGGTGGCGCCCCCGTACGCCAACCCCGTGATCTTCCTGTTCATGGGCGGGTTCATCATCGCCATCGCGATGCAGCGCTGGAACCTGCACACCCGCTTCGCGCTGGCCACCGTGCTGGTGGTCGGCACCGGTCCGCGCCGGATGATCCTGGGCTTCATGATCGCCTCGGCGTTCCTGAGCATGTGGATCTCCAACACCGCGACGGCCGTGATGATGCTGCCCATCGGCATCGCCGTGCTCGGGCTGATGGCCCAGCTCGGGGACGGCCGACGGGACCCGAACTTCGCCACCGCCCTGATGCTGGGCATCGCCTACGCGGCCTCCATCGGCTCGCTGGGCACGATCATCGGCACCCCGCCCAACACCCTGCTGCGCGGCTTCGTCGACGAGAACTACGGCATCTCGATCAGCTTCTTCCAGTGGATGCAGTTCGGGGTGCCGATCGCCGCGGTCTTCCTGGTCATCGCCTGGCTGGTGCTCACCCGGGTGGTCTTCCGCCCGCGCGTCGGCGAGATCCCGGGCGGCCGGGAGCTGATCCGGGAGAAGCTGCGCGAACTGGGGCCGATCAGCCGCCCGGAGTGGACGGTGCTGGCGGTCTTCGTGTTCGCCGCCGTCTCCTGGGTGGTGCTGCCCCAACTGCACGGCGTGTGGCCGTGGACCGAGCGGATCGACGACGCGGCGATCGCGATGACCGCCGCCGTGCTGCTCCTGCTGCTGCCGGTCACCCGCGACCGCCGGCACCGGGCGCTGGGCTGGGAGGACACCAAGGCCCTGCCGTGGGGCATCCTGCTGCTGTTCGGCGGGGGTTTGGCGCTGTCGGGGGCGTTCAACCGCACCGGGGAGGACGGGGAGCGGACCGGGCTGGGGCCGTGGATCGGCGATCGGGTCACCGGCCTGGACGTGCTGCCGACCGTGTTGTTCGTGGTGGCGGTGGCGGTCCTGGTGCTGTTGCTGACGGAGTTGACCAGCAACACCGCGACGGTGGCGACGTTCCTGCCGATCATGGCGGGGGTCGCGGGGGGCCTGGGACTGGATCCGATGCTCCTGCTCATCCCCGTGGCCGTCGCCGCCACCTGCGCCTTCATGCTGCCGGTGGCCACCCCGCCGAACGCGGTGGTCTTCGGCTCCGGTCAGGTGACCATCGGACAGATGATCCGGGGCGGGATCTGGCTCAACGTCATCGGCATCGTGCTGTTGATGCTCGCCCTCTACAGCCTGGGCATCCTGGTCTTCGGTCTCACCGTCTAGTGCCGCGCGGGTCGGGCGTCGGCCCGCCCGGGCCGACGCCCGACGCGGCGGGGTGCCGTGCCGGGCGACGCGGCGGGGCGGGCCCGCCACGAGGGCTTCCGGCCGATGCGACACCGCGAGGGGCACCGCGCCGGTTCACCGGGGCGGTGCCCCTCGCGGTCGGATCGGTGCCGGGAGGCCCCGGCGCCCGGTCCGGGGGCGGGAGGACGGGCGGGGCCCGGGCCGATCCGGGGAGCGGATCGGCCCGGGCCCCGCGCCGGGGTCGCCCGGGCTCAGGCGCCGATGATCCCGCCGTCGGTGCGGCGGATCACCACCGTCGCGGAGCGGGGGCGGCCCTGCGGGTCGAAGTCGGGCCAGTTGCTCACCGCTCGGGGGTTCGCCGGGCTCGGCGCGCCCCAGGCCGCGCTGGCCTCCCCGGGGTGCTGGACGTTGACGAACATCGTGCGGCGGTCCGGGGTGGTGATCACGCCGGTGATCTCGCACCCGCGCGGGCCCACCAGGAAGCGCCGGATCTCACCGGTCCTCGGGTCGGCGGCCAGCATCGCGTTGTTGGCGATGTTGTCGTAGCCCCGACTCGCCAGGTTCTGCGAGGAGTTGGAGATGTCGGTCTGGATCCACAGCCGACCCTCGTCGTCGAACCACAGGCCGTCGGGCGAGCCGAAGATGTTGTCCTCGTTCAGGTCCACCGAGGAGTCGTAGGCGGGGTCACCGGCGAGGACGAAGATGTCCCAGGTGAAGGTGGTCGCGGTGTGGTCCCTCCCCTTCTCGGCCCACCGGATGATGTGGCCGTAGGGGTTGGGGGTGCGCGGGTTGGCCTCGCCCGGCCATCCGGTGCCGTTGGTGAGGGTGCAGTAGACGTCCTTGTTCTTCGGGTTGACCGCGATCCACTCGGGACGGTCCATCTTCGTGGCCCCCACGGCGTCGGCGGCCTGGCGGGTGCGGATGAGCACGTCCGCCTGGTCCTTCCAACCGTTCCCCGCGGTCAGCGGGCCGGTGCCGAAGCGCAGCGGCAGCCAGGTGCCCCGGCCGTCGTCCTCGAACCGCGCGACGTACAGGGTGCCGTGGTCCAGCGGGCTGCGGCCCAGCGCGCGCTGGGTGCGCCAGTTGCCCTCGCCGACGAACTTGTAGATGTAGTCGCCGTCCTGGTCGTCACCGGAGTAGGCGACGACCCGGCCCCGGGACTCCACGACGGTGCAGCCCTCGTGCTTGAAGCGGCCCAGGGCGGTGCGCTTGACCGGCTTGGCCTTCGGGTTGGTCGGGTCGATCTCGACGACCCAGCCGAAGCGGTTGAGCTCGTTGCCGTTGCGGGCCACGTCGAAGCGCTCGTCGGCCAGGTGCCAACGGTAGCCGAAGCCGCCGGCGTTGATGCCGTAACGGGCCTGCTCGGGGGTCGGGGACCAGGAGGGGTCCTCGGTGCCGAAGTAGCCGTTCCAGTTCTCCTCGCAGGTCAGGTAGGTGCCCCAGGGGGTCACACCGTGCGAGCAGTTGTTCAGGGTGCCCATGGGGGCGTTGTTCGAGCGCAGCTCGGGGTGGGTGACCTTGACCGGACCGGAGAACTCGACCGGGGTGGTGCCGGTGACCTTGCGGGCGTAGCGGGACTCCACGACCTGCCACTTCCCCTTGCGCTCCTCGACCTCCACGACGCTGACGCCGTGGGCGGCCAGCGCCTTGGCGACCTTCTCGCGGGTCATCTCGGCCGGACCGTCGGGGAAGAGCAGTTCCTGGTCCACGTACTCGTGGTTGAGCACCAGCAGACCCCGGCGGTTGCCCTCCCGGCCCTTCCCCAGCGGGAAGAAGTGCATCCCGTCGTGGTTCATGCCGATCTGCTGTTCCTGCTCGGCGGCGGTGTTGGAGCCGTCCTTCCTCCACTGCGGACCGCGCGGGCTCAGCGGGGTGCCCCAGGGGATGAGCACCTGGGTCTCGTAGCCGGGCGGAACGGTGAAGGCGTCGTCCGTGGAGGTGGGGACGGGGGCGAACCCGAGGAGGCCGCGCGAGCCCGGCTTGCCGGGGGCGGCGGGCTTGCCGGCCGGCACCGCGTGGG
>NZ_VKHS01000550.1 GCF_014141525.1 Streptomyces calidiresistens | reverse complement strand
CCACCGGCCCCTGAGCCCCCGCCGGCGACGGACTCGCGCCCGGGATCAGCGGCCCGGCGCGTTTTCCATCCCGGCACCCGGGCTCCCCGGCGCCCACCGGGAAGCCGGGCCTGCTCTCCGTGCGATCCGAGGAATCACGGCTCCTCGCCGAAGACGCGCCGGAAAGCCTCGGCATGGGGAACGCCGATCTCCCGGCCCCGGGCCTGCCGTGCGCGGGAGGCGAGCAGTGCGCGCCTCTCCTCCGATTCCAGTGCGTCACTCGGGGCTCCCCGCACCACCGTCCGTACGGCGGGGTCGAGTCCGTCGAACACCTCGCGCCACCGGTCGAGGCGGGAGTCCACGAGGACGACCTCCTCGTCGTCGCGGAGGGGGGTGGCGTGGCAGAACAGCACCTCGCCCATGCCCTCGATCGTCATGCGGACGGTGAGGGGCAGGGCGGCGAGCAGGTCGAGGTGGTCGGGGCGCAGTTGGGCGGCGGCCCACGGGACGCCGGGGGCGTAGCGGCGCCGCGTTCGCGGAGGACGGCCCGCCCCGGTCGTTCAGCCGTCCGCGCGGCCGGCGCCCGCGCGGCGGGTGAGCAGGGCCTCGACGCCGTCGAGGAGGAGGGCGAGGCCGGCCTCGAAGTCCTCGTCGGGGTCGGCCTCCGGGGGGCTGTCGAACATGCCCTCGCGGACGTGGCGGGCGAGGGTGGGGAACCGGTCGTCGGCCAGGACGCGGCCGAGCATCTCGCCGTAGACCCGGCCCCACTCCTGCGGCGCGACGCCGGTGCGCGCGCCGGCCCGTTCCATGGACAGGTCGCGCTGCCCCTCGGAGCGGACGTGTCCGGTGAGGAGCATCAACAGGCGGATCCGCTCGCCCGTGTCGAGGGCGGTGTTCCGCATCGCGGCGAGTCCGGCCTCCATCCAGGCCAGGTTGTTGGGACCCAGGGGCGGACCGCTGATGGGGATCTCCAGGACCCAGGGGCGGCGCCGGAAGACGGTCCGCATGTCGCGGGCGAGGTGCTCCAGCGCTCCCCGCCAGTCGTCCGGCCACCCGGCGGTGTCGGGGGTGCCGGAGGCGGCGTCGAGCATGAGGTCGCACAGGTCGTCCTTGCCGGGGACGTACCGGTACAGGGACATGGTGGTGACGTCCAGGGATTCGGCGACCCGGCGCATGGAGACGGCGGCCAGGCCCTCGGCGTCGGCGAGGTCCATCGCCGCGCGCACCACGGCCTCGACGCTCAGGCCGCCCCGGGGGCCGCGTCGGCCCGGTCGGACGGTGCCCCACAGCAGGTCGAGGGTGTGGGCGGGGCCGCGCCCGCCGCTCCCGGGGGAGCCCATGGTCGCCGCCTCGCTCTCGTGTCCCGATCCGTGACCGTCCGTCGGCGTCCGGTCGCGCCCATCCTAGGCGGCCGTGCGCGCAGGGAGATCGCGCACACCCCAAAACCGCGTATGGTGTACACCTGAGTATACGACGTACACGGTTTGGGGTGACGGGGATGACCGGGACGACAGGGGCGCACGCGCCACCGGACCCGACGACGGGGGCGGGGACCGCGATCCGCGCCGAGGGACTGCGCAAGCGATTCCGGGGGCACGAGGCGCTGCGCGGCCTGGACCTGCGGGTGCGGACCGGCACGGTGCACGGCCTGCTGGGGCCCAACGGATCGGGCAAGACGACGACGGTGCGGGTGCTCACCGGGCTGCTGCGCGCGGACGCCGGCCGGGCACTGGTGTGCGGGCACGACGTGGCGCGCGAGCCGGAGCGGGTCCGGGCCCGCATCGCGCTGACCGGCCAGTACGCGGCGGTGGACGAGACGTTGAGCGGCCGACAGAACCTGGTGATGTTCGGCCGGCTGGCGAAGCTGGGGCCCCGCCGGGCACGGCGCCGGGCCGAGGAACTGCTGGAGGAGTACGAGCTCACCGACGCCGCCCACCGGTCGGCCGGCACCTGGTCCGGTGGGATGCGGCGGCGCCTGGACCTGGCGGTGAGCCTGGTGCGGGTCCCGGAGGTGCTGTTCCTGGACGAGCCGACCACCGGTCTGGACCCGCGCAGCCGCAACCGGATGTGGAACGCGGTGCGGAACCTGGTGGCGGCCGGCACCACGGTGCTGCTGACCACCCAGTACCTGGAGGAGGCCGATCGCCTCGCGCACCGGATCACCGTGCTGGACGGGGGCCGGGTGGTCGCGGAGGGCACCCCGGAGCAGGTGAAGGCGGTGAGCGGCGGCGACCGCCTGGAGGTCGTGGTGCGCGACACCGGTGACCTGGTCGGGGCGGTGCGGCTGCTGGCCCGCCTGGGTGATGGGGAACCCCGGGTGGACCGGGAGGCCCGCCGGGTGGACGTGGAGGTGCGGGATCGGGTGACGGCGCTGTCGGTGGCGCTGCGGGAGTTGGAGGGCACCGGGGTGCGGGTGGAGGACATCGGCACCCGGCGACCGGGGCTGGACGAGGCGTTCCTGCGGCTGACCGGCCGCCCGCCGGCATCCGGGGCCGCGACGGGCGCGACGGACACACCGGGCACGACGGCGAACGGGGGTGCGGGACGATGAGCGGAACGACGACCGTTCGCCCGGGGATCGGCGGACCGGCGTCCGCGCCGGCGCCGTTGGTCCTCCCCCGCACCCGGCTCGGCCGGTTGCGGTGGGCGCTGGGGGACATCCGGGTGATGACCCGGCGCAACCTGGACCACGTGGTCCGCTCCCCCGAGGAGATCATCCTCTACTTCACGCTGCCGATCATGTTCGTGCTGGTCTTCGGCTACGTCTTCGGCAGCGGGATGGCGGTCACCGACGAGGGCTCCTACCGCGAGTACCTGCTGCCCGGGGTCTTCGTGATGACCATGCTCTACGGGATGGGGGCGACGGCCGGAGCGGTGGCGCAGGACGTGAGCCGGGGCGTGGTGGACCGGTTCCGGTCCATGCCGGTGGCCCGTTCCGCGCTCCCGGTGGGACGCGGGGCGGCGGACCTGGTGCGGGCGCTGCTGGAGTTGACGGTGCTGGTGGCCTGCGGGCTGCTGGTGGGCTGGCAGTGGCACCGGGGGTGGGGGTGGGCCGCGGCGGCGCTCGGGTTGATCCTGCTGCTGCGTCTCGCGATCACCTGGGTGGGGCTGTGGCTGGGGCTGCTGGTCCGCAATCCCGACACGGTCGGCGTCATCGTCTTCCCGCTGGCCTTTCCGCTGACCGCGCTGTCGAACGTGTTCGTGGCGCCGGAGCTGATGCCCGGTTGGTTGGCGACGATCGCGGCCTGGAACCCGTTGTCGGCGACGGTGGCGGCGTGCCGGGAGTTCTTCGGCAACCCCGGTGCGGGCGGGGACTCCTGGCCGGCCGCCCACGCGCCGCTGCTCGGGGTGGTGTGGCGATGGATCGGCGGTGCGGCCTCCTCGGCGGGTGCCTCAGATGGAGACGCCCTTGGAGCGCAGGTAGGACAGCGGGTCGATGTCCGTGCCGTAGCCCTGGCCGGTGCGGATCTCGAAGTGCAGGTGCGGGCCGGTGCTGTTGCCGGTGGAACCGACCAGACCGATCTGCTGCCCGGCGGAGACCGACTGGCCGGCGCTCACCGAGATGGAGGAGAGGTGGGCGTACTGGCTGAAGTGGCCGTCGGCGTGACGGATGATCACCTCGTTGCCGTACGAACCGCCCCAGCCGGCGGAGACGACGGTGCCGGGGGCGACCGCCTTGACGGTGGTGCCGGTGGGGGCGGAGAAGTCCACACCGGTGTGGTAGCCGCTGGCCCACATGGCGCCGGAGGCGCGGTAGGGGGTGGACGGCGCGGCGTCGACCGGGACGCTGAAGCCGACGGCGGCCGGGGCGGCCTGCGGGGC
>NZ_VKHS01000055.1 GCF_014141525.1 Streptomyces calidiresistens | reverse complement strand
GATCCGCGCCACCGGGGGACGGCTCAGGGATCCAGCCGCGCCGCCACCGGCCGGTGGTCGCTCCCGGTGCCCGGCAGGGACCAGGAGGAGACCGGCTCCAGTTCCCGCACCAGGATGTGGTCGATCCTGGTCACCGGGAACTCGGCGGGGAAGGTGAAGCCGAAGCCGGCGCCCGCCGCGCCCTGTGTGGACCGCAGCTGCGAGGTCAGCGGGGCCAGCGCCCGGTCGTTCACGGTGCCGTTCAGGTCACCCAGCAACATCACCCGTTCGTTCGGGTCCTCCGCTATGGCCCGGGCCAGTCGGTCGGCGGAGTCGTCGCGCTGCCCGGCGGTGAACCCGGCGCGGAACTGCACCCGCACCGAGGGCAGGTGTGCCACGTAGACCGCCATGTCGCCGAACTCCGGAACGGTGGCGGTGGTGCGCAGGGCCCGGGTCCACCCCAGGCCGAGGTCCACCGGCTCGGTGTCCGCCAGCGGGTATCGGCTCCAGAGGCCGACCGTGCCCTCCACGGCCGCGTAGGGGTACTCCTCGCCGAGAGTGGCAGCGTACAGGGCCAACTCCCCGCGGGGCATCTCCTGGAGGGCGATCAGATCGGCGTCGCTCTCCATCAGTTGGCGGGCGGTGGCGGTCGGATCGGGGTTCTCCGCGTCCACGTTGTGACTGACCACCGTGAGCGCGCCGCCCTCACCGGTCTTGTCGACCAGGAGACCGGCGAACAGGTTCATCCACACCAGGGCCGAGACGGTCACCGCCACCACGGCCGTGATCGACCGGCTGAGCAGCGCACCCACCAGGAGCAGCGGCACCAACAGCCCGAACCACGGCAGGAAGGTCTGCACCAGACTGCCGAGGTTGCCGATGGCGTTGGGGATGCGCGAGTGCAGCAGCATCATCGCGGAGAGCGCGAGAGCCGCGACGATGACGAACTTGCCGCGCCGCCAGCGCTCCGCCTTGTCCCGCCAACTGCGGCGACGGGGCGGCGCGCCGTCGACCGGGGCCGTGCCGGGCGGCTCCTCGGCCGCCGTGGCGGTGGGGGACCGCCGGACCTCTCCCTCCGGGACGGACGGGTTGTCGCTGTCTGCCATCTGTCACCCTCACTGACCGTGCCGCTGTGCCGTGAGGTGGACCGTATGTCCTCGACCCACCTCCGGGGGAGGTGGGTGCCGGAAAAGCCGCCTCGCCCCGGTCCGCCCGTCCCCCGTCGACCGGGGCGGGACCGTGGTCCACCTGCCCCGGGGCGGACGCTACCAACCCCGGTCGGGCCACCGTCGGCGCGGTCCGCTCCCCCGCGCGGAACGGGTCCCCGGCCCCCGGTGCCGGGGAGGCCCCGGGCGGTCCCCGGGGTTCCGGTCGGGCACCCGGACGCCGCTCCCGCCGGGCCGGTTCCCCGACCGTCGTCCCGGGGTCGGGGGTGCCGCGGGGTCCGGGATCGCGTTTCCCGGGGTTTTCCGGGAGTTCCGGGGTTTTCCGGGTCCGAACGGGGATGCGACCATGGAGGGGATCCGGGGACGCCGTGACGGCGCCTCGAGACGACGAAACGGAGTACTGCGATGACGCGGACGCACACCCCTGCCCACTCCACCCCCGGCGGGGACGACACCTCCCGAACCGGTCTGTACGGCGGCACCACCAACCGCCGCGTGACCGTGCGGGACATCGCCGCCGCCAAGCGGCGCGGCGAGAAGTGGCCCATGCTCACCGCCTACGACGCGATGACCGCCTCGGTCTTCGACGAGGCCGGCATCCCGGTGCTGCTGGTCGGCGACTCCATGGGCAACTGTCACCTGGGGTACGACAGCACGGTCCCGGTCACCATGGAGCAGGTCCTGATGCTGTCGGCCGCCGTGGTGCGCGGCACCCGGCGGGCCCTGGTCGTGGGCGACCTGCCCTTCGGCAGCTACCAGGAGGGGTCGGTCCAGGCCCTGCGCAACGCGACCCGGCTGATGAAGGAGGCCGGCGTCGGGGCGGTCAAGCTCGAGGGCGGGGAACGCTCCGCCGAGCAGATCGACCTGTTGGTGCGCTCGGGGATCCCGGTCATGGCCCACGTGGGCCTCACCCCGCAGTCGGTGAACGCCTACGGCGGGCACCCCGTGCAGGGGCGCGGCGAGGAGGCCGCCCAGCAACTGCTGCGGGACGCCAAGGCGGTGCAGGACGCCGGCGCCTTCGCGGTGGTGCTGGAGCTGGTGACCGCCGACCTGGCGGCCGAGGTCACCCGCAGCCTGCACATCCCCACGGTGGGCATCGGGGCGGGAGCCGAGTGCGACGCCCAGGTGCTGGTGTGGACCGACATGGCGGGGATGACGGACTGGTCCGGGGGTCGCCGGCCGCGCTTCGTCAAGGAGTACGCCCGGGTGCGGGAGGTGCTGGCGGGCGCGGCCCGCGGCTTCGCCGAGGACGTGGTGGGCGGGACCTACCCGGCCCCCGAGCACTCCTTCCGCTGACCGTCCCGCCCGGGCCGCCGGGCGAAGGACCGGGCGCCGCCCGTCCCCTCGGGGGCGGGCGGCGCCCGGGCGGCTCCGGGACGACCGGGTCAGGGCCCGCCGCGCTCGCGGCGGGCCCGCCGGTGGTAGTACCAGGCCAGGTTGGAGGCCAACCCCGCCAACAGGATCCAGATGATGCCCAGCCAACTCCCCCGGCTGAAGGCGACCACCGCCGCCACCAGGGCGGCCACGCAGACGATGAGGGCCTGCACGGAGAAGCGACGGGCCGAGGTGGGGGGCAGGGGCTGCGACATGGAGGCGCTTCCGGACATCGGGGACGGCTGACCCCCTCATTCTCCCCCGGGGCGCCCGATCCGGCGGGCCGGGGGCGGTCCCCCCGGGGCCCGCCGGGTCCCCGGAGCCCTCAGACGTCGGTCAGGCGGACGCCGGCGTGGGCCCGGTAGCGCCGGTTGACCGAGATGAGGTTGGCCACCAGTGCCTCGACCTGGTGGGCGTTGCGCAACCGCCCGGCGAAGACACCCCGCATGCCCGGGATCCGCGAGGCCAGCGCCTGCACGATCTCGCAGTCGGCCCGCGCCTCGCCCAGCACCATCACGTCGATCGGGATCTCCGCCACCCCGGGGTCGCACAGCAGGACCGCCGAGAGGTGGTGGAAGGCGGCGGTGACCCGGGAGTCCGGCAGCAGCGCGGCGGCCTGCTCGGCGGCGCTGCCCTCCTCCGGACGCAGCGGGTACGCGCCCTTCTTGTCGAAGCCGAGCGGGTTGACGCAGTCCACGACGAGCTTGCCGGTCAGCTCCTCCCGCAGGGCGGTGAGCGTGGCGGCGTGCCCGCCCCACGGGACGGCGACGATCACGACATCGGAACGGCGGGCGCACCCGGCGTTGTCGTCACCCTCCACGCCGGTGCCGGCGAGGAGCTCGTCGGCGGCGACCTCGCGGGCCCGCTCCGCCGAGCGGGAGCCGATGATCACGCGGTGGCCGGCCCGGGAGAAGCGGTAGGCCAGACCCCGGCCCTGGTCACCGGTGCCGCCGAGCACCCCGATGGTGAGGTCGGAGACATCGGGCAGGTCCCATGGGTCCCTGGCCGTCTTCCCGGTGGCCGGACCCGGGGCGGCGTCGTTGGGGGCGTCGTTGGCAGTCATGATCGCATCCTGTCAAAGGACGACGCGCGGGGCCGTGAGCCGGGCCACCCCGGGCCCTTGCGATCCTCCGCGCACCTCCGGGGCCCGCGGATCGCGCCGGGGTCAGCGCCCGGTCGCACCGGGGTCCGGGGAGCCGCCCGCCGGTCCGTTGTCGGGATGGTCGGGGTTGTCGTTCCAGCGGGGGTCGGTGCGCCACTCCTCGTCCCGGTCCCGGGCCGTGCGCAGGGCCCGCTCGGCGCCGGCCCGGTCGGGATACGGGCCCAGCCGGTCCTTCGCCGGGCAGTCCGGCCCCTCCTCCACCCTGCCGTGGCGCAGGCAGTAGTACCACTCCCCCGGCTTGCCGGAGGTGTCGCGGCGGAAGATCGAGAAGAGGCCCATGCGGTCATTCTGCCCCCGGGTGGGCGGAACGACGCCGCTTACACTCGGTGGCATGTCTGCGCAGTCGCTCCTCGTTCCCGGCACCCTCTCCCCGCACCGTTCGGTACCCGCCGCGATCCCGCGGCCGGAGTACGTCGGCAAGCCCGCACCGACCCCGTACTCGGGGCCCGAGGTGCAGGACGAGGAGACCATCGAGCGGATGCGGGTCGCGGGTCGGCTCGCCGCCCGGGCACTGGCGGAGACCGCCTCGCACATCGCGCCCGGCGTGACCACCGACCGGTTGGACGCGGTGGCCCACGAGTTCCTGTGCGACCACGGCGCCTACCCCTCCACGCTGGGGTACCGGAACTTCCCCAAGTCGCTGTGCACCTCGCTGAACGAGGTCATCTGCCACGGCATCCCGGACTCCACGGTGATGCGCGAGGGCGACATCGTGAACCTGGACATCACCGCCTACGTCGGCGGCGTGCACGGAGACAACAACGCCACCTATTTCGTGGGCGGCGAGGAGGCGGTGGACGAGGAGTCGCGCCTGCTGGTGGAGCGCACCCGCGAGTCGCTGAACCGGGCGATCAAGGCGGTGCGGCCGGGTCGGCGGATCAATGTCATCGGTCGGGTGATCGAGTCCTACGCCAAGCGTTTCGGCTACGGCGTGGTGCGGGACTTCACCGGTCACGGCATCTCGACCTCGTTCCACTCCGGTCTGATCATCCCGCACTACGACGACCCGAACGCCGACACCGTGATGCGGGCGGGGATGACCTTCACCATCGAGCCGATGCTGACGCTGGGCACCCACGAGTGGGAGATGTGGGACGACGGCTGGACGGTGGTCACCCGGGACCGGAAGCGGAGCGCGCAGTTCGAGCACACCCTGCTGGTGACCGACGAGGGAGCGGAGATCCTCACCCTCCCCTGAGCGCCCCCGCGCCCTCCCGGTGGCCCGTCCCGGTGACCGGGCCCCGCGCGACGCCCCGCACGACCCCCGCCACGCAATCTTCCCGACAGCACGTCGGGAACTTGACTTAGGTAAGCCTAAGTAGCGAGGATGGGGGTCCACGAGGCGTGCCCGCCGCGCCTCCCGCCCCATCCGGAGGCCCCTGTGACCGCTGTGTCCGCCGTGACTGACGCCGTCCCCTTCTCCACCCTGATACGCGACGCCTCGCACGAGCAGCACACCGAGGCGGAGAACTCCACCTTCATGGGGGACATGCTGGGCGGCCGGCTGGGCGTGGACGCCTACACCCGCTACACCGAGCAGTTGTGGTTCGTCTACGAGGCACTGGAGCGGCACACCGGGCGCCTGGCGGCCGACCCGGTCGCCGGTCCCTTCATCCGCCCCGAACTGTCCCGCCGGGAGTCCCTGGGCCGGGACCTGGACCACCTGCACGGCGGTTCGGGGTGGCGCGAGGGGCTCCGGCCGCTGCCGGCCACGGCGGCCTACGCGGCGCGGATCGACGAGGTGGCCCGGGAGTGGCCGGGCGGCTACGTCGCCCACCACTACACCCGCTACCTGGGTGACCTGTCGGGTGGTCAGATCATCCGGGGCACGGCGGAGAAGACCTGGGGCTTCGCCCGCAAGGGCGACGGCGTGCGGTTCTACGTCTTCGAGGGGATCGGCAACCCGGCCGCCTTCAAGCGGGAGTACC
This sequence comes from Streptomyces calidiresistens, assembly GCF_014141525.1. Lineage (GTDB taxonomy): Bacteria > Actinomycetota > Actinomycetes > Streptomycetales > Streptomycetaceae > Streptomyces > Streptomyces calidiresistens. Next base: position 7,928 of record NZ_VKHS01000055.1, on the reverse strand, counting down.
GGGCGAGCCTGGACGCGGTGCCGGTGGACGACGCCGAGAAGCTGCGGATCGTCGAGGAGTGCAAGCGGGCGTTCTCCCTGAACACCGCCGTCTTCCGGGAGTTGGGCACGGCGTTCGCCCGCTGAGCCCCCGGTGACAACCCGCCGGCCCCCGCGACACGGTGTCGCGGGGGCCGGCGGCGCGTGCCGGGAGGCACCACCGGCGGAGGGACGCGAAACGCCCCGGCGCCGTCCGGCCGGGAAACAACGGCTCAACCGTTACCCGGGCCCCGATGGGATGTCACCGTCCCAGCGGGTGGTCGCGTACATCTTGAACGCGGCCCGGGTCGCCGGTCCGGCGATGCCGTCGATACGGCCGTCACAGCCGTACGACCGGAGAAGGCGCTGAAGCGCGGAGATCGTGCCGCCACCGACAACCCCGTCGATCGCCCCCGTGTAGCCGAAGTTCCCGAGGCTGCGCTGCATCGCCTTCCAGCTGTTGGTCCCCGACTGCCCGTCGATTGACCCGGTGGAGTCGTGGAAGTAGAAGGTACGCAGGTACGACTGGAGCTTCCTCGCCTCGTCGGTGGTCGGGCCGAGGTTGACCACCGCGACCGGGACGACGGAGTCGGCGGGCCGTGCGGTCGGCCGCGGAGGCGCGACAGCCGATCCGGCGGTCGGAGTGACCGCGGTCCTCGTCGGGGTGCGCATGCGTGGTCCCCCATCCATCGGGTGGAACCGACCACGGCGGCCGGCTCGACCACGAGACCGCCGACGGGGACGCGGGGCGTCCCGCGGGACACCTCCCCGCGCCGGGGGGACCGGGGAACGGTGGTGCGTCGCCGGCATGACGGGGGTACGGCGGGCCCCGGTCCGGTGGGCACGCGATCGGGCGCTCTCGGCCCCCGGCCCCCGTTCGGATACGGGAGGAGGCCCGCGGACGGCGGGAGCGCACGACGAGGGGCGGTGTCCGCCCGGCCTGTCGGAGCCGGGCGGACACCGCCCCTCCGGTCGTACGGTCGCGCACGGGGCCCGGGGCCCCGGTGGTCAGAGCGCCGGCCCGGCGGCGGTCACCCCCGCGCCGGAGGCGGCGACCGAGCGCCGGCGCACGGCCCACAGCGCCACCGCGCCACCGGCCGCGAGGGTCACCGCGCCGCCGACCAGCGCCGAGGTGGGCAGGTTGCTGCCGGTGGAGGCCAGGGCCCCGCCGCCGAGCGCGCCGCCCACGGCGCCGCCGGTGAGGCCACCGGTACCGGCGCCGCCCACGGCCCCGCCGGTGCCGGCCCCGCCGGTGTTGCCCGTGCCGCCGGAGGAGGAGCCGGGGTCCGGCAGGTCGACGCCCTCGGCCAGGGCGAGGGCGACGCTGACCGGGTCGAGGTCGTCACCCGCCGCGTAGAAGCCACCGAAGGCCTCCGCGCCGTCGGCGGTCAGGACGGCCGGCAGGTCCTCCAGCACCACGAGGTCGTCCTCGACAGTGAGGGCGGAGGCGGGGACGGTCAGGTTCGCCACGGTGACGCCGGTGGCCTCGGTGACCTCACCGGTCGCCCGGTCCTTGGAGGAGATGTCGGCGATCAGCTCGCCGGAGGTGCCGTTGAGCTCGACGGCGAGCGAGGAGAACTTCAGCTCCAGCTCGTACTCGCCGTCGGCCTTCTCGTGGCCGAGGAAGGTGACGGTGCCCCGGAAACCGGCCGAGACGGTCTCCTCCTCCGCGTCCAGGTCACCGCTGCCGTCGGGGAAGCGGTAGCTGCCCGCGCCGTTCCCGGTGGCGCCGTCGGACAGTTCGACCCGGCCGGAGGCTATCGGGCCGGTGACGTAGGAGCGGAAGGACTGCTTGACGCCCCAGTCCAGGACGCCGTCCTCGATGGTGCCGGAGGGGACCCCGTCGCCACCGCCGGAGCCGTCGGTGCCGCCGTCGTCCCCGGCGCCGTTGTTCGAACCGTCACCGGAGCCCTCCGAACCCCCGTCGTTACCACCGGGGTCGCCCGAACCGCCGTTGCCGTTGCCGCCGGACCCGTCGGACCCGCCGTCGTCACCGGACCCACCGTTGTCGCCCGAGCCGTTCGAGCCCCCGTTGCCCGTGTCACCGGGCCCGTCCGAGCCGCCGTTGCCGGTGTCGCCCGGCCCCTCGGACCCGCCGTTGTCACCCGAACCGTCCGAGCCGCCGTTGTCGCCGGACCCGCCGTTGCCGGAACCACCGTTGCCGGACCCGCCGTTGCCTCCACCGGAGGATGCGGTGGAGATGGTCAGCGTGACCGGGTCGAGCGCGTCCCCGGCGGCGTAGAAGGGGTTGCCGTTGTAGGCGAAGACGGCCGCGCCCTCCTCGGTCAGGGTGGCGGGGATGTCGCCGAAGACCATCGCGCCGTTCTGCGAACCACGGGTGGCACCGGCGATGTCCAGTTCGGCGATCGGCACGTCCTGCGAGGTCTCGCCGTTGGCGGTCACGTCGGCGAGGATGCTGCCGCTCACCCGGTCGGAGACGAACCGCAGGTCGGAGAACTCCAGGTCCAGGTCGCCGTGGTGACCGGTGAAGTGGACGCTGCCGTTGAAGCCGGCGTCCACACCGTGGGTGGCCATGGTGTAGGTGCCGGCGCCGTCCACGAAGCGGAAGGTGCCGTCGGCGTTGCGCCCGGCGCCGTCCCCGACCGTGATCGAGCCGCCGACGAAGGGCAGGCCGAGGTAGTTGCGGAAGGACTGCTTGATCCCCCAGTCGAGGGTGCCGTTCTCCAGCCCGATGAAGGTGGGCCGGCCGTTGCCGTCGTCGGCGGCGGCCACGGGAACGGTGAGGGCGGTCGCCGAGAGGACGGTGGCGGTGGCGGCGGCCAGGAGCAGCGCGCCCCGGCGGGCGGTGCGGACCGGGTGGGCGGTCATGGTCGGGTGTTCTCCTTGGGTACCGGAAGGGATCGGTCGCAGTGTGGGGGTGGGGTTCCGTCCGGGGTCACCGGGCGGGGGCGTCCGGCACGGGGTCACCGGCCGGGCTCCCCGGGTCCTTGCGCGGGGTCGCGGGGTCGGGGGTGTCGTCGCCCTCGGCGGCGGCACCGGCCCCGTCGGTCCCGGTGGGGTCGGACCCCTCGTGGTCCCCGTCGGTCGCGGGGTCGGTGGGTTCCGCCGAGCGGCGCCGGCGGCGCCACAGCGGGATACCGGCCGCGAGGAGCGACAGCAGGAGCGCCGCCCCGACGAGGAGGGGGATGGTCGGGAGGCCGGAGTCCGTGTCGCTCGCGGCGGGTTCGGGCTCCGGGACGGCCGCCGGTTCCGGCTCGGCGGCCGGTTCCCCGGCGGGCGGCTCGCTCCCGAGGTCCGGCAGGGCGGGGAGTTCGGCCTCCTCGGAGAGGGCGAGGGCGACCGTGATCGGGTCCATCTCCGTCCCCGGGGCGTAGAGGCCGCCGAAGATCTCCGCGCCCTCCCCGGTGAGGACGGTGGGAACCTCGGAGAGGAGCACCAGGTCGTCCTCGGCGGTGAGTTCGGACGCCTCGAAGGTGACGACGGGCAGGGTGCGGGGCTCCCCGTCGGCGACGGTGACCTCGGCGCTCAGGGTGCCGGTCCCGTCGGCGATCTCCACGACCGGCTCCGCCAGGCGCAGGTCCAGGTCGGTGCCGGTGAAGTGCAGGGTCCCGGTGAATCCGGCGCGGGCGGTGCCCGCCTCGGCGTCGAGTTCGCCCCGGCCGTCGGGGAAGCGGAAGAGCGCGCCGCCGTCGAGGGCTCCGTCCCCCGTGCTCCAGGCCCCCTCGGCGATGGGTCCGGTGACGAACTCCCGGAAGGTGCGCCGCACCCCCCAGTCCACGATCGCGTCGTGGAGTTCGGTGCCGGTGCCCTCCTCCGTCTCCTCCTCCGCGTCGGCCTCCCGCCCGGAGGCGTCCTCCTCCCGCGCGCCCTCCGGTTCCGGCTCCTGCGCCGGCGGGGCCGGATCGGGGTCGGCGGCGGGGACGACGCCGTCGGCGGTCAGGCTGACGGGGTCGAGCGGGTCACCGGCGACGTAGTAGCCGGCGAAGGCCGCGGCGCCCTCGGCGGTGAGGGTCGCGGGAACGTCGGTGAGGACGACCCGCGAGCCGCCGCGCAGGTCCACCCCGCCCGGGGCGAGGGAGGCCAGCGCGACCTGTGAACTCTGCGTGACCCGACCGGTGTCGCGGTCGCGGCTGCGCACGTCGGCGTAGAGGGTGCCGGAGCCGCCGACCAGTGAGACGGAGGGGTTGGCGATGGTCAGGTCGAGCCGGTGTTCCCCGTTGTCGTCCCGGTGACCGACGAAGTGGACGCCGCCGGTGTAGCGGGCGCGGACCGCTCCGCTGTCGGGGTCGTAGGTGCCCTGTGCCGAGTGGAACCGGAACCGGTCGGAACCGATCGTTCCGGCCCCACCGGACAGGCTCCAACTCCCCTGTGCCACCGGGCCGGTGACGTAGGTGAGGAAGGAGGAGCGGATGCCCCAGTCCAGGCGCCCGCCGGAGAGGGTGAGTTCGGCGGCGTGGGCGGTTCGGGCGGGAAGCAGCGCCGGCGGCAGTGCGACGACCACCATCAGGAGCGCGAGGACCGCCACGGGGAACGCGGCGCCCGACATCGGTGCCGGGCGGGCGGATCTGGGCAACACGGGACATACCTCCGGGAAACCGAGCCGCCGAAATCCGGCCGACCAAGGTTAGGCTAACCTAAGCCACGAGCACGGTTGTGCGAAACCCCGGTACGGAAGGCGGAAGCCCAGGTGTGGACACGGTCAGGACTGCTGGCGAAACTCGGCGCCCCGATCGCCGTTCTCCTCGGTGCGGCTCTGCTCGCGGGGTGCGGCACCACCGACACCTCCGCCCCGGGGGCCGGTGACACCGCGGGGGGACCGGCCCCCGCCGGGGCGACCGCGGACCGGGTGGAACCCTTGGAGGGCCCGGCCCCCGCACCGGAATTGCCGGTCACCGTCACCTCCGCCGACGGTGCCGAGGTCACCGTGACCGCCGCCGATCGGATCGTTCCGCTCAGCGGATCCCTGGCCGAGATCGTGTGGACCCTGGGACTGGGTGACCACGTGGTGGCCCGGGACGTCTCCGCCACCTTCGAACAGGCCGCCGATCTCCCGCTGGTGACCCGGGGCCACGAGGTGTCCGCCGAGAGCGTGTTGTCCCTGCACCCGGACGTGGTGCTGGTCGAGGACACCACCGGCCCCGAGGAGGCGATCGACCGCATCCGCGCGGCCGGCGTCCCGCTGCTGGTCTTCGAGACCGCCGACGAACTCCCCGATGTGACCTCCCGGATCGGGGCGGTCGCCGAGGCCCTGGGTGTTCCGGAGGCCGGGGAGGCCCTGATCGAGCGGACCACCGGCCGGATCGATGCCGTGCGCGCCGGGCTGCCCGACGTGCCGGAGTCCGACCGGCCCCGGGTGGCCTTCCTCTACCTGCGCGGCTCCGCCTCGGTGTACCTCATCGGGGGCGCGGGGTCCGGCGCCGGCTCGTTGATCGAGGCCGCCGGTGCCGTGGACGCGGGCGCGGAGGCGGGCCTGGAGAAGGACTTCACCCCCATCACCAGCGAGGCCCTGGCCGCCGCAGCCCCGGACGTGATCCTGGTGATGACCAAGGGACTCACCTCGGTGGGCGGGGTGGACGGCCTGTTGGAGATCCCCGGCATCGCCGAGACTCCCGCCGGGATGAACCGCCGGGTCGCGAACATCGACGACGGCGTGCTGCTGAACTACGGACCGCGCACCGACGAGGTGCTGGCGAGCCTGGCCGAGCAGATCCACGGCGCCCCGAAGGAGGGGGCGTGACGACCGCGCGGGGAGTCGCCGCCGGCTCCCCCGTCCCCCTTCCCGTTCCCCTTCCCGTCCCGATCGTCGAAGCGGGACGCGACGCCCTGTCGGTGGCGGACGACGGGAACGCGGCGCCCCGGACGCCGGGGTCGACGAAGCCCGCCGGCGGGAGGCGTCCGCGCGGCACGACGGTCCTGCTGACCCTGGGCCTGACGGCCGGGGTGCTGCTGCTCTCCCTGCTCTCCGCCGGCATCGGCGCGTACCACATCCCGGTCGGTGACATCCTCTCCTCCACCGCGCACCGTCTCGGCGTGGGCGGCGCGCCCCTGGAGCAGGTGCCGGAGAGCGTGCTGTGGAACATCCGGCTGCCCCGGATCGTGCTGGCCCTGCTGGTCGGCGCCTCCCTGGGATGTGCCGGAGCGCTGATGCAGGGCGTGTTCGGCAACCCGCTGGCGGAGCCGGGGGTCATCGGCATCTCCTCCGGCGCGGCCGTGGGGGCGGTGGCCTCGATCGCCTTCGGCCTGACCGTGCTGGGGAGTTGGACGGTCACGGTGGGGGCGTTCGTCGCGGGCCTGGTGACGGTGCTGCTGGTGTACGTCCTCTCCCGGTCGGCCGGCCGCACCGAGGTGGTGACCCTCATCCTCACCGGCATCGCGGTCAACGCCTTCGCCGGCGCCCTCATCGGCCTGGGCATCTTCTTCGCCGACAACGCCCAGATCTCCGAGATCACCTTCTGGCAGCTCGGCTCCCTGGCACAGGCCACCTGGCCCAAGGTGCTCGCGGTCCTGCCGTGCGCCGCCCTCGGCCTGCTGGTCGCGCCGGCGTACGCCCGGCGATTGGACCTGCTCTCGCTCGGCGAGCGGCCGGCCCGTCACCTGGGCGTGGACGTGGAGCGGATGCGGATCGCGCTGATCGTGGTGGTGGCTCTGCTGACGGCGGCGGCGGTCGCGGTCGCGGGCATCATCACCTTCGTCGGGCTGGTGGTGCCGCACCTGCTGCGGATGGCCGCCGGGCCGGGTCACCGCTTCCTGATTCCCGGCAGCGCGCTGGCCGGCGCCCTGGTGCTGCTCGCCGCCGACCTGGCGGCCCGTACGGTCGCCGCGCCGGCGGAGATGCCGCTGGGCGTGCTGACGGCGCTGATCGGCAGTCCCTTCTTCTTCTGGCTGCTGCGCCGGACCCGACGTCGACAGGGGGGATGGGCGTGAGTCCCGCATCGTGGGAGCGCCGCCGGGACGCGGTGCGCGAGGCACTGCTGCCGGCCGCCGTGGAACCGCCCGCGCCGCCGTCCCCGGGCGATGTCCTCGCCGAGGCGCGGTCGGCGGGGGTGCGGCGCGGCGACCGGGCGGTGCTGGTGGACGCCTCGCTGCGGGTCGTCGCGGGGGAGGTGGTGGTGCTCGTCGGCCCCAACGGCGCCGGGAAATCCACCCTGTTGTCCGTTCTGGCCGCCGACACCCCAGCCGACACCGGGCAGGTGCTCCTGGGCGGTCGTCCGGCGGCCGGGTGGCGTGCCCGGGAGTTGGCGCTGCGGCGTTCGGTGCTCCCCCAATCGGCGACGCTCTCCTTCCCGTTCACCGTGGCCGAGGTGGTGCGGATGGGGCGCGCACCGTGGGCGGGGACCCCGGCCGGGGACCGGGACGACGCGGTGGTCGCGGCGGCCATGGCCGCCACCGAGGTGTCCGCCTTCGCCGGACGGTCCTTCGCCGAGCTGTCCGGGGGCGAGCGGGCCCGCGTGGCCCTGGCGCGGGTGCTGGCGCAGCGCGCCCCGCTGATGCTGCTGGACGAGCCGACCGCCGCGCTGGACCTTCGCCACCAGGAGTTGGTGCTGCGGCTGTGCCGGCAGCGGGCGGCGGCCGGTGAGGCGGTGGTGGTCGTCCTGCACGACCTCGCCCTGGCGGCGGCGTACGCGGACCGGGTGGTGGTGCTGCACGAGGGACGGATCGTCGCCGACGGGCCTCCCGGGGAGGTGTTGACGGGGAAGCTGATCGGCGAGGTCTACCGGCAACCGGTGGACGTGCTGCGCCATCCGGACACCGGGGCCCCGCTCGTCGTGCCGGTGCGCGCCGCGCGGTGAGCGGCTGCCGGGCGGCACCCCGGGGTGGGGGAGGAACGCGCCGGCCCGACCGAACGCGCGGTGGCGTTCGCGGCGCGGCCCGCCGGCACCCCCGGGAAGCCGACGGGAGCCGCCGAGGGGCGTGATCCGGGTCACTCCCCGCCGTACGGGGGTCGATCCC